>NZ_JBTOLW010000025.1:0-55480 GCF_054552115.1 Pseudohaliea sp.
AGTCGCTCCCCGATACACGCTTTGTGGGGGCACTCTCCAGCCCCCGCCCCTACCGCCCTGGAAGCCCGTTCGAGCCTGAAGTACGCGAGGCGTAAGGGGCGGGCGCGGGGAGCTTCTCTCACAAAGCGTGTATCGGGGAGCGACTGAGAGAAGCTCCCCGCGTCCGCCCCGGAACTATGCGGTCAATTACAACGAGCTAAAGAAAGGCCCGCACAAGCGGGCCTGTGACAAAAGGTAAAGCCCTTACATGTGCTCGATGAGCGCGTCGCCGAAGCCGGAGCAGCTGACCAGGGTGGCGCCTTCCATGAGGCGCTCGAAGTCGTAGGTCACCGTGCCGGCCTGGATGGCGCCGTTCATGCCGTTGATGATGAGGTCCGCCGCCTCGTTCCAGCCGAGGTGGCGCAGCATCATCTCGGCGGACAGGATCAGCGAGCCCGGGTTGACCTTGTCCTGGCCCGCGTATTTCGGCGCGGTGCCGTGGGTCGCCTCGAAGAGGGCCACCGTGTCGGACAGGTTGGCGCCGGGGGCGATGCCGATGCCGCCGACCTGGGCCGCCAGCGCGTCGGACAGGTAGTCACCGTTGAGGTTCAGGGTGGCGACCACGCTGTAATCCTTCGGCCGCGTCAGCACCTGCTGCAGCATGGCGTCGGCGATCACATCCTTGATGACGATCTGCTTGCCGTTGTTCGGGTTCTTGATCTCCACCCAGGGGCCGCCGTCGAGAAGCTCGCCACCGAACTCTTCCTGCGCCAGCTGGTAGCCCCAGTCGCGGAAAGCGCCCTCGGTGAACTTCATGATGTTGCCCTTGTGCACCAGGGTCACGGAGGGCAGGTCCTGGTCGATGGCGTAATGAATGGCCTTGCGCACCAGGCGCTTGGTGCCCTCCTCGGAGACGGGCTTGATGCCGATACCGCAGTTCTCCGGGAAGCGGATTTTCGTCGCGCCCATCTCGTTGATGATGAAGTCGATGACCTTCTTCGCCTCGTCCGTATCCGCCTGGTACTCAATGCCGGCGTAGATGTCCTCGGAGTTCTCGCGGAAGATCACCATGTTGCAGTCTCCCGGCTTCTTCACCGGTGACGGCACACCCTCGAACCAGCGCACCGGGCGCAGGCAGGTGTACAGGTCGAGTTCCTGGCGCAGGGCCACGTTCAGGGAACGGAAGCCGCCGCCCACGGGCGTGGTCAGCGGGCCCTTGATCGCCACGGAATAGGACTTGATGGCTTCCAGGGTCTCGCCGGGGAACCAGTCACCCTCGTAAAGCTCAGCGGCCTTCTCACCGGTGTAGATCTCCATCCAGGAGATATTCTTCTTGCCGCCGTAGGCCTTCTCGACCGCTGCGTCGACCACCTTGATCATGACCGGGCTGATATCCACCCCGATACCGTCACCCTCGATGTAGGGGATGATCGGATTGTCCGGGACGCTGAGGCTGTGGTCGTCATTGACCGTGATGCGTTCACCCGTCTCGGGCACCTGGATGTGCTGATAGCCCATTGAATGTCTCCAATACAGTATGGTTGGATGGTGAGCGAGATGACGCCCTTGTGAGGCTCCGCTCAAGCGGCGCCCAGTGTACCAGATTTACCCCCGGGACTCCCCCTCGCGGGGGCGCGCCGAGGCCGCCCCCGCGGCCGTAGCCGGGAGAAGGCCGTGGCCGAAATCATCCTGTTCAACAAGCCCTTCCGGGTGCTCAGCCAGTTCAGCGACGGCGAGGGACGTCGCACGCTTGCGGACTATCTCGACGCCCCCGGCTTCCGCCCGGCCGGCCGCCTCGACTATGACTCCGAGGGTCTACTCCTGCTCACCGACGACGGTGCTCTGCAGCAGCGCATTGCCAACCCGCGCCACCGGCACTGGAAGACCTACCTCGCGCAGGTCGAGGGGCACGCCTCGGATGCCCAGCTCGCCGCGCTGCGCGCCGGGCTCCGGCTCAGGGACGGTCCGACCCTGCCGGCGAAGGTCCGGCGCATCCCTCCGCCGGCCCTCTGGCCGCGAGTGCCGCCGGTGCGCGAGCGTCAGGCGGTGCCGGACTGCTGGCTGGAGCTCTCACTGCGCGAGGGCCGCAACCGGCAGGTGCGGCGCATGACGGCCGCGGCCGGCCTGCCGACGCTGCGCCTGGTGCGGATGGCCGTCGCCGACTGGACCCTCGGCGACCTGGCGCCCGGCGAGTGGCGCCGGTGCCGGGTGCATCTGCCCGCAGCCCCGGTCCGGAGGCGCCGGTGAGCCGCTGGGCGCCGCGGGCCACGGTGGCGACCGTGGTCTTCGATGGCGGCCGCTACCTGCTGGTCGAGGAGAGGGACAAGGCGATTGGCCAGCGGGTCTTCAACCAGCCGGCGGGACACCTGGAGCGGGGCGAGGGACTGGCCGAGGCCGCCCTGCGGGAAGTGCTCGAGGAGACCGCCTGGCAGGTCGAGCTTACCGGTGTCATCGGCGTATCGCTCTACACCCCGCCGTCGGGCAGTCCCGATTTCCTGCGCACGACCTTCCTGGCCCGGCCGCTGGCGCAGCTGGCTGGCGCCACGATCGACGACGACATCGACGCGGTGCACTGGTTCAGCTACGAGGAAATCCTCCAGCGTTCTGCTAGAATGCGCAGCCCGCTGGTGCTGACCGCCGTCGAGCGCCATCGCGCCGGCGCCATTCACTCGCTGGACCTGCTTTTCGACCCTTGAACGGCCCGCTATAGCCCGTGACCGCAAACGCTTCCAAGACCGTCATCGTCGGCATGTCCGGCGGCGTGGATTCGTCCGTGAGCGCCCTCCTCCTGCTCGAGGCCGGCTACCGGGTCGAGGGGCTGTTCATGAAGAACTGGGACGAGGACGACGGCACGGAGTACTGCACGGCGAAGGCGGACTACGCCGACGCCCAGGCGGTAGCCAGCCGCCTCGGCATCACCCTCCACGGCGCCAACTTCGCGGCCGAGTACTGGGACAACGTCTTCGAGCACTTCCTCGCCGAGTACCGGGTCGGCCGGACGCCGAACCCGGATATCCTCTGCAACCGCGAGATCAAGTTCCGCGCCTTCCTCGACTACGCGCTGCACCTCGGTGCCGACTGTATTGCCACGGGCCACTACGCCCGCCGCGGAAGCGATGAGGCGGGACGGGCCACGCTGCTCAAGGGCCTCGACGCGAACAAGGACCAGAGCTACTTCCTCCATGCCGTCGGCCACGAAGAGCTCGCCCGCACGCTCTTCCCTCTCGGTGAACTGCCCAAGCCGCAGGTGCGGGACCTGGCCGCCACCGCGGGGTTCGTGACTCACGACAAGAAGGATTCCACGGGCATCTGCTTCATCGGCGAGCGCCGCTTCAGCGACTTCCTCAGGCAGTACCTGCCCGCGCAGCCCGGCGACATTGTCAGCCTGGACGGCGAGCACCTCGGCCGCCACCAGGGGCTCATGTATCACACCATCGGCCAGCGCCAGGGCCTCGGGATCGGGGGCCTTGCCGGGCACGACGAGGCGCCCTGGTACGTGGTCGGCAAGGACCTCGAGGCCAACGAGCTCCTGGTCGCCCAGGGCAACGACCACCCGGCGCTCTACAAGGAAACGCTGTGGACCAGCCCCCCCACCTGGGTCAGCGGTGAGGCCCCGTCGCTGCCGCTGCGCTGTGCCGCAAAGATCCGCTATCGCCAGGCCGACCAGGACTGCACGGTCCACGCGGACGGCCCGGGCCTGCGCGTGGTCTTCGATGCGCCCCAGCGCGCGGTGACCCCGGGCCAGTCGGCGGTGCTCTACCAGGGCGACCGCTGCCTCGGCGGGGCCATCATCGAGCGCGCGGCCTGACCCGGTGGCCGCGACGCTGAAGGAGCAGGCCATCGCCCTCGCCGGCGTCGCCCAGGCGGCGCGGCTGGTCGACCAGGTCGCCCGCACGGGCAGCTACCCCGACCGGTTCCTCGCGGCCTCTGTCCACAGCCTGTTCCAGTTCGACCCCCCGGACACCGCAGCAGTCTATGACGGCCTGCCGGGCGTCAAGCTGGGCCTCGACACCCTGGCGGCGGTCCTCGCCAACCGCCAGGCCCCGGAACACCGGGAGGTGGTCCGCTATGTCTTTTCCCTGCTCTACCTCGAGCGCCGGTTTGCCGCAGACCCCGAGCGCATGGCGGTGGTCCGCTCCCGCCTCGAGCATGCGAGCTTCAAGGCAGAACATTTCAGCAGCCATGTCGGCCCCGTCTGTCATAGCCTGGCGGGGGTCTACCAGGACACGCTGAGCACGCTGCGCTTCCGCATCAAGGTCACCGGTAGTGCCCAGCACCTGCAGGATCCCCGCATGGCAGACACGGTGCGGGCACTGCTCCTGGCCGGGGTCCGTTCTGCCCACCTGTGGCACCAGCTCGGCGGCCGCCGCTGGCGCCTCGTGTTCGAGCGCCGCCGCCTCCTCGCGACGTGCCAGGCGCTGTCCCGGGAACTTGGGGTGGTGTAACATCCCGGCTTTTTCCGGGGAGCCACCCATGGAGCTTTCGGCCTTAACCGCGGTCTCGCCGATCGATGGTCGTTACGGCGACAAGACCCACGCCCTCCGCGCTATCTTCAGCGAATACGGCCTGATCAAGCGCCGGGTTCTGGTCGAGGTGCGCTGGCTGCAGCAGCTCGCCGCTCACCCGCGCATTGCCGAGGTGCCCGCTCTGTCCGAGGCCGCCAACGCGCGGCTGGAGCAGCTGCTGGCCGACTTCGGGCCCGAAGCCGCCGCCCGGGTCAAGGCGATCGAGGCGACGACCAACCACGACGTGAAGGCCGTCGAGTACTTCCTCAAGGAACAGATCGCCGGTTCCGCGGAGCTCGCCGCGATCAGCGAGTTCGTGCATTTCGCCTGCACCTCCGAGGACATCAACAACCTGTGCCACGCGCTGATGCTGCGCGACGGCGTCGAGGGCGTGTTGCGCCCGGCGCTGGGACGCATCGAGGCAGGCCTCGCCGCCTTCGCCCGGGAGCACGCGGAGCTGCCGATGCTCTCCCGTACCCACGGGCAGACCGCGAGCCCGACCACCGTCGGCAAGGAGTTTGCCAACGTCGTCGCCCGCCTGCGGCGGCAGCTCGCGGCGCTCGATCACTGCGAATACCTTGGCAAGATCAATGGCGCGGTCGGCAACTACAACGCCCACCTCGCCGCCTACGCCGATGTCGACTGGGCGGCGAATGCCCGCAGCTTTGTCGAGTCGCTGGGACTCACCTTCAACCCCTACACGACGCAGATCGAGCCCCACGATTACATCGCCGAATTGTTCGATACCCTCGCCCGCATCAACACGATTCTCATCGATTTCAGCCGCGACGTCTGGGGCTACATCTCCCTCGGCTACTTCCGCCAGAAGACCGTGGCCGGCGAGGTCGGTTCTTCCACCATGCCGCACAAGGTGAACCCCATCGACTTCGAGAATGCCGAGGGTAACCTGGGGCTGGCCAACGCGCTGTTCAGCCACCTCGGCGGCAAGCTGCCGCTGAGCCGCTGGCAGCGCGACCTCACCGATTCCACGGTACTGCGCAACATGGGCGTGGCCACCGGCTACAGCCTGATTGCCTATGCCAGTCTCGAGAAGGGCCTCGGCAAGCTGCAGGTGGACGAGGCGCGCCTCGCCGCAGACCTCGACGGCGCCTGGGAAGTCCTCGCGGAGGCCGTGCAGACGGTGATGCGCCGCCACGGCATCGAGCAGCCCTACGAGAAGCTCAAGGAACTCACCCGCGGGCACGCGGTCAATGCCGAGCGGCTCGCCGCCTTCATCGACGGCCTCGACCTGCCGGAAGCCGCCCGCGCCGAACTCCGTGCCCTCACCCCCGGCAGCTACACGGGGAACGCGGCCTACCAGGCCCGCGCCCTGGACTGACGCCATGGCCGCCGTGCCGCTCGCCATCGACTGGGACACCTTCCTCGCCCGCGACTGGCAGCAGCGGCCGCGGCTTTTCCGCCGCGCTCTGCCGGGCTTCGAGCCGCCACTGGACGGCGATGACCTGGCCGGGCTGGCCATGGAGCCGGAGGCCGAGGCGCGCATCGTCGAGCGGCGGCCCGACGGCTGGGCGCAGGCCGACGGTCCCTTTGCGCCCGGGGACTACGCCCGGGACTATCCCTGGACTCTCCTCGTGCAGGGTGTCGACCGCTGGTCGCCGGGGGTCGACGAGCTGCTTGGCATTCTCGCCCCGATCCCCCGCTGGCGCATCGAGGACGTGATGGTGTCCTGGGCTTCTGACGGCGGCAGCGTCGGCCCCCACTACGACAACTACGATGTCTTCCTGCTCCAGGGCAGCGGCCGGCGACGCTGGCGCATTGGCGACTACTGCGAGCGGGGCTGTGAGCTTCTGCCCCATCCCTCGTTACGCCTTCTCGCCGGGTTCGAGGCGCGGGAAGAGTACGTACTCGAGTGCGGGGACGTGCTCTACCTGCCGCCGCGGGTCGCTCACTGGGGCATCGCAGACGGCCCCTGCACCACCTATTCGCTGGGCCTGCGGGCCCCGCGCCTGAACGACCTGGTGTCGCGCTGGGCGGACCGGCTCCTCGAATCCCTGGACGACGAGCTGTTCTACCAGGACCGGCACCTGGAGCCGGCACGCCGGGCCGGCGAGATCCGCCCCCGGGACCTGGAGCGCGCCCGGCTGCAGTTGCAGGCGGCCCTGGACCAGCTCGAGGGCAACGACTGGTTCGGCGAGCTGGTCACGGACAACCCGCACGCGGAGCCGCCCGGGGCCGAGGAGATCGACGCCGCCCGGGCTAGCCTTCGCGCGGCGGGTGCCACCGCCTGCGCACGGCGAGGCGCGCGTATCGCCTGGCAGGCCGACGGCGACGGACTGCTCGTGTTCACGAACGGCGCGCGCCTTCGCGTCGCAGGCAGCCTGCGCGACCGCGTGGTACAACTGGCCGCGGGCGAGCCGATCGCCGGTGCGGCGCTTCAGGCGCTGCGCGAAAGCACCGAGGGCGAGCGCCTGCTCGAGCACTGCCTGGACTGGGGGGCCATCGATGTCTACTGAGCCGACACTTTCGCGGGCACGTTGGGCGCAGGACGAGGAGACACTGAAGCAGCTGCGGGAAACGGTCTTCGTGCGCGAGCAGCAGGTACCACCGGAGATCGAGTGGGACGGCCGGGACCGGGAGGCCGTGCACGTCATCGCCCGTGACGGCGACGAGGCCATCGCCTGCGGGCGGCTGCTGGCCGACGGCAAGATCGGGCGCATGGCCGTGCTGCCGGCCTGGCGCGGCCGGGGTGTCGGGGCGGCGGTGCTGGCCGCGCTGGTCGATGAAGCCCGGCAGCGGGGGCTGCGCCGGGTCTACCTGCACGCGCAGGCCCACGCGGAGGGCTTCTACGAAGGTCAGGGCTTCGGCGCCGAGGGCGATCGCTTCGAGGAGGCAGGCATCCCCCACGTGGCCATGGCACGGGACATTGACTTCCTCGACTGTCCCGTCGCCGTAGCGCCGGTGTACCAGCCGGAGCCTTTCGCCACCCTGCTCCTGTCGCTTGCACGCAGCGCCCGGCGGCAGCTCGCGATCCTCAGCCCCACCCTCGACCCGCTCCTGTTCGAGCCGTCCGGAGTGACCGAGGCACTCACCACCCTCTGCCGCGAGACTCGCGAGGCAGAGGTGCGGATCCTCGTCGCCGATGGCCGGGCGCTGACGGCGCGCGGCAGCGCTCTGCTCGCGCTGGCGCGACGGCTGCCGAGCAAGCTTTCCCTGCGCGAACTGCCGGAGCATCCGCAGTGGCCCGGGGACAGCTGCGTGATCCGCGACCGGGACGGCCTCCTCGCCCTGCCCGCCGACCCGCTGAGCGGCGGCAGCTACTACCCGGAGGATCGACCGCGGGCCGCCCGGGAACTGGATCGTTTCGACACGCTGTGGCGGCAGGGCCGGGAAACGGCAGAGCTTCGCGCGCTGCACCTCTAGCGGAAGGATTGTTGTTGCCTGGCCCGCCGCAGGGCGTCGTGGCTAGACGAGGTCGACGATCTGCCGCGCGGCGTTATAGGGGGTGGTCCGCTGCGCCTCGACGTCGGCCTCGAGCTTAGGCAGCAGGTCCTTGAGTTCCGGCTGCGCCTGCAGCCGGGCAAGGAGCATCTCGCGCACGAGCTGGTGCATCCAGTCGCGGTACTGGCGCGCGCGCCGGGCGTCGAAGGCGCCGAGCTTCTTTGCCTCGAGATAGTAGTCGACCACCATGCCCCAGACTGTATCGATCTGCAGCCGTTTGAGGGCTGAGCAGGTCATCACCCGCGGCGTCCAGAAGCTCGTGTGGCGCAGGAGCCCCATGGCGCTCAGATAATGCTGCCGGGACTGGCGCGCAAGCTCCTCGCTGGCGCCGTCGGCCTTGTTGATCACCAGGGCATCGGCGAGTTCGAGGATGCCCTTCTTGATCCCCTGCAGCTCGTCGCCGCCGCCGGGCAGCATGAGCACCATGAAAAAATCGACCATGGCCGCGACCTGGTACTCGGACTGGCCGACCCCCACGGTCTCCACCAGGATTACGTCGTAGCCGGCGGCCTCGCAGAGGAGCATGGTCTCGCGGGTCTTCTGGGCGACGCCGCCGAGCGTGCCCTCGGAGGGTGACGGGCGGATAAAAGCCTCATCCCGGCGGGAGAGCTCCTCCATCCGCGTCTTGTCACCGAGGATCGAGCCGCCACCCAGCGGTGAACTCGGGTCCACGGCGAGCACGGCCACGCGCTTGCCCTGCTCGATAAGGTGCAGGCCGAAGGCCTCGATGAAGGTCGACTTGCCGACCCCCGGCACCCCGGTGATGCCCACGCGGACGCTGTGGCCCGTGGCCGGCAGCACATCCTCGAGCAGCGCCTGCGCCGCGTCCCGGTGCGCGGGCAGCCGGCTTTCCACCAGGGTGATCGCCTTGGCAAGCGCGCGGCGGTCGCCGTGCTTCAGCGCATCGACGTCAACGGCGGCCATTCAGTCGCCGACGGCCTCGTTGATGGCCGTGAGCACTTCCCGGGCTGCGGCAGGGATGGGCGTGCCCGGGCCGAAAATACACTTCACACCGCCCTCGCGGAGCACATCGTAGTCCCCCCGCGGGATGACGCCACCGGCGATGACCACGATGTCCCCGGCGCCCTGCTTGCGCAGTTCCTCGACGAGGGCGGGTACCAGGGTCTTGTGGCCGGCGGCCAGGGAGGATGCCCCGACCACGTGCACGTCGTTCTCGACAGCCTGCCGGGCGACCTCCTCCGGCGTGGAGAACATGGGCGACAGGTCGATGTCGAAGCCGACGTCGGCGAAGGCCGTGGCCACGACCTTGGCACCGCGGTCGTGACCATCCTGGCCCATCTTGCAGACGAGCATGCGCGGGCGCCGCCCGTGGCGCTCCACGAAGGCCTCGATGTCACCGGCGATGGCCTGCCAGTCGCCGTCCTCCTTGAAGGCCGAGCCGTAGACGCCGGAGACCGTCTGGGCGTGCGCGTTGAAGCGCCCGAACTCGCGCTCGAGGGCGAAGGAGATCTCGCCCACGGTGGCCCGGCGGCGGGTGGCCTCGACGGACAGCTCCAGGAGGTTGCCCTCGCCGGAGACGGCGGCCTGGTAGAGTTGCTCGAGGATGTCCTCGACGGCCTGCTCGTCGCGCCCGCTACGGATCTTTTCCAGCCGGGCGAGCTGTGCCTTGCGCACGGTCTCGGTCTCGATCTCGAGCACCTCAACCGCATCGTCGTGGCCGGAGCGGTACTTGTTGACGCCGACGATGACGTCGTCGCCGCGGTCGATGCGCGCCTGCTTGCGGGCGGCGGCCTCCTCGATGCGCAGCTTGGGCATGCCGCTCTCGATGGCCTTGGCCATGCCGCCGGCTTCCTCCACTTCCTCGATGAGCTCCCAGGCGCGATCGGCCATATCCTGGGTGAGCTTCTCCATGAAGTAGCTGCCGCCCCAGGGGTCGACCACGTTGGTGATATGGGTCTCTTCCTGGATGATGAGCTGCGTATTGCGGGCGATGCGCGCGGCAAACTCGGAAGGCAGCGCGATGGCCTCGTCGAGGGCATTGGTGTGCAGCGACTGGGTGCCGCCGAACACCGCGGCCATGGCCTCGATGGTGGTGCGCACAACGTTGTTGTACGGGTCCTGCTCCGTCAGCGACCAGCCGCTGGTCTGGCTGTGGGTGCGGAGCATGGAGCTCTTCGGATTCTCCGGGTCGAATTCGGAGACGATCCGCGCCCAGAGCAGCCGCGCCGCGCGCAGCTTGGCGATCTCCAGGTAGAAGTTCAT
This sequence comes from Pseudohaliea sp., assembly GCF_054552115.1. NCBI lineage: Bacteria > Pseudomonadati > Pseudomonadota > Gammaproteobacteria > Cellvibrionales > Halieaceae > Pseudohaliea > Pseudohaliea sp. The sequence continues at coordinate 10,167 of NZ_JBTOLW010000025.1, forward strand.
GCCGATGCCCCAGAAGAAGGACAGCCGTGGCGCGAATTCGTCGATGTTGAGACCGGCCGCCAGCGCCGTGCGGATGTACTCCTTGCCATCGGCAAGCGTGTAGGCGAGCTCAAGGGCGGCGTCCGCGCCCGCCTCCTGGATGTGGTAGCCGGAGATCGAGATCGTGTTGAAGCGCGGCATGTGCCGCGAGCAGTAGGCGATGATGTCGCCGATGATCTTCATGCTCGGGGCGGGTGGGTAGATGTAGGTGTTGCGGACCATGAACTCCTTGAGGATGTCGTTCTGGATGGTCCCGGCCAGCTGCTCCTGGGCGACGCCCTGCTCCTCCGCGGCGACGATGTAGCCGGCGAGCACCGGAAGTACGGCGCCGTTCATGGTCATGGACACGGAGACCTGGTCCAGCGGGATACCGTCGAAGAGGATCTTCATGTCCTCGACGGAATCCACCGCGACGCCCGCCTTGCCCACGTCCCCGGTGACCCGGGGGTGATCCGAGTCGTAGCCGCGGTGCGTGGCCAGGTCGAAAGCCACGGAGATACCCTGGCCGCCTGCCTCAAGCGCCTTGCGGTAGAACGCGTTGGACTCCTCCGCGGTACTGAAGCCCGCGTACTGGCGGATCGTCCAGGGCCGCCCGGCGTACATGGTGGCCTGCGGGCCGCGCAGGTACGGCGCCATGCCCGGCATGGTGTCGGTGTACTCGAGCCCCTCGAGGTCTGCCGCCGTGTACAGGGCCTTGACGTCGATGCCCTCGGGCGTGTGCCAGGTAAGCTCTGACGGGTCCCTGCCCTTCATCTGCTTCGTGGCGAGCTCGCGCCAGGCTTCCGGCGTCGCCTGCTCGCGGTCGTAGATCTTTCTGCTCATGTCAATGACCCCCCTCGCCCGGCTGGTTCAGTTCGATGAGGACACCGTCGCAGCTCCTGGGGTGGATAAAGATGGTCAGGCAGCCGTGCGCCCCCGGGGCCGGTTCGTCGGCCAGGAACTGGTAGCCCTTCTCGCGAAGCCGCGCCACGTCTGCGTGAATGTCATCGGAACGGAAGCACAGGTGATGGATACCGCCACCGCGTTTCTCCAGGTATTTCGCGATGGGTCCCTCACCGCGTAGCGGGTGTACCAGTTCGATACTGGTGGGCGGCAGCGGGAAGAAAGCCGTAGAGGTCTTCGCGGCCTCGACATCCTCCGTGCCTTCGAAAGTAAGCCCGAAATCTTCCATGAAGCGCTTTACGGCCTCTTCGAGATCGGGAACGGCGATGGCGATGTGGTCCAGGGCTGTGATCATGGTGTCTCCTCAGACAAGCTGGGCCAGGAATTCGTCCGTGGCGGCGCGGCGGCGGGCGGCAACCTCCTCGGGGGATTCGATGACGATCTTCTCGTCGGGCGTGATCTTGTAAAGCGGCTGGCCCTTGCTGATGATCACGCCGTCATCCTCAATCAGCACCTCGTCCACGGTCCCCGCGAAGGGCGCGTAGACCTTGTTGAACATCTTCATCACCTCGATGATGTACAGCGGGTCGCCCGCATCGAAGTGATCGCCGACGCGGACGTAGGGCTCGTGCGTCGGGGTTTCGCGGCTGTAGAACATGCCGCCGCTCTCGGCGAGAATCTCGTCCGCCTTGGCGCGGGGCGGAGGTACCAGCACCTTGGCCATGGCCGCCTGGTGGTCCGCATCGAGGAGCCGCTCGGGAATGTGGATGCTGAGGTCGGCGTTTACCGAGAGATCGAAGAAGCCGGCATGCTCCGCAAGGCTGGGCAGCACCGCGAGCAGTTCCATGCCGGCCTGGAAGCCGCGGTGGGCAGCGCGGGCGGCGGCCCACTGCGCCTCCGCGACGCCCTCCGGTGCGCCCTCGTCCTCGAGGCGCGACTGCAGGGCCAGCCAGTCTTCTTCGCCGGTCACCGCGTGCAGTTCCCGGTAGAAGGCGAGCCCGGCCTGCAGGAGCTCGTGGTCATGGTCCCAGATCACCGATGCAGCGGGTGCATCGGGGTCGTAGTCCATGTCGAGATAGTGGTAGGTCTCGTCGAGGAGCACGAGCGGGTTGCCGTTCCAGCTGATGTGCCCGTCCTCGAGCACGGTATAGCTGTCGCGGTGGACGCTGAGCCAGCCGGCGAGCATGTGCGGCTGGGCCAGGAGAAGCTCCAGGGGGCGCAGCAGCAGGGTCTGCTTGCGGTCGAGGGCCGCGCCGAGCGCCTTCTCCGCGTCACCCTCGTGGGCCGCCAGCCGGTGCCGGCGAAGACCGCTCCAGGCATGGTGCAGATCGATGTCGTTGGCCCGGGCCTTCAGTTCACCGACCGCCGTCAGGTACGGAACAATGAAGCGCGTCGTCGGCCGCGCGTTGATGTTGTTTCCGATGAACCAGTTAACCAGGCCGTAGTGGAACTCGAGGTTCGTGGCCAGGTCCTTGCCGCGCATCTGCGCCTGGCGGATGGTCTCGGCCATGCGCTGGTAGGTCTCCAGGCGGGTCTCCCCCACCGTGAGCAGAAGCGCGATGTTCGAATCATAAGCGCCGGCCAGCGTGTACTTCATGAAGCTGTCGGTGTCCGGGTTGTGCAGGCTGATGCCCTGGTCGTCCCGGATCTCCCCGTCGATGGCGTCGGACCAGTACTCGATGATGCCCCCCGCCGCGGGCTTCAGCGCCTGGTTGGTCGCGTTGAGGCGTGCCTCGACGCTGTCGTTATGGCGCACTTCGCGGGTTGGCTCGGGCAGCTTGGGGCCGTGCGCGGCCAGCAGCACCATCGCCTCGACCAGGGACTCGACGACAAAGGAATCGGCCGCATCGTCGGGATTGGTGAAGCGCAGCGCGTAGCAGAGTTCCGTCACCCGGTGCTCCACCTGGATGCGGGTGTTCATCTCCATGAAGAAGTGCTTGTCGCGGTCGACGATGCACTCGAAGGTGGACACCGAGTCGAGGCCGACGGCCTTGCCGAAGCGCGCCGCCTCGTCTTCCATCTCCTCGAGGGTGCGGATCTCCTGCTTGAGAATCCGTGCTTCCTCCGCGTTGCCGTCCGCCTCGGCCTGGGCGAGCGCCGTGCGCAGGCTCTCGTCGGTCACGGAGACCTCAAGGAGCTTCTGCTCGTGCATCTGCAGGGAGCAGTCACGGCCGCCGAGGGTGATGCACCAGTGGCCGTTGCCGAGCACCTGGATCTCCTGGTGCCGGGTGGTCTCGATGTTGAGTTCGACGAGGATATTTTTGTTATCGCCCACCCCCGTTGTCTTCACCTCGTTGAGAATCTCCCGGGCCAGCTCCGCCGTGCGCGAGGCCTCGCCGATGCCGAGGATCCGCTGCCCCTTGCCGCCGCCGCCGCTGATGGCTTTCAGGCGCACCCGGTTCTCCGGGTAGTCGGCGGCCATCTTCTCGACCACTTCCGTCAGCGTCTCGCAGAGCTCGTCGACCGTGTACAGGTCGACGCCCTTCTCGTAGGAGGCCGCGAGTACCCGGTCCGCCAGGTCCTCGAGCGCAAGGCTGTCATCGGCGAACAGCGTCTCGTCGATGGCCAGGCCCTTCTGCTCCGCGAGCGCCTTGAGGGCCGCCGCGTCCGGGTGCTTTTTCAGCAGGGTGAGCGCGGTGGCGTTGTCGACGCCCGGCGTAACAGAGACACCGGCCTTGAGCGCCGTGCGCTTGGCTTCGTCCTTCAGACCCGCGTCGTGCACGGTGCGCGAGCAGGGGCCGATGAAGTTGAGCCCGGCCGCCTCCATGGCCGACACCATGGTTTCGTCTTCGGCCATGAAACCGTAGCCGGCGAAGATCGCGTTGTAGCCGTTGTCGTGGGCGATGTTAATGATCTGGCGGATGCGCTGGCCGCGCTCCTCCTTGTTGGCGCCGGTGTAGTCGGGCACGCGGTGGATGCGGTCCGGGTCGGTCATGGCGCGCAGTTCGGGGGCGAGCGCGTTCTGGTAGGTGATCGAGTCCTTTTCCGAGAGCAGGATGCCGAAATGGGTGATGCCCATTTCCCGGAACACGTCCATGGCCTCCTTGCGGATGGGGCCGCGGCAGATGATCAGCGGCGCGATGTGCGTGCAGTCGAACTGGCGCACCCAGGGAGAACGGTGGCGGCCGAGGCGACGGTCGGCGTGGATCAGCGGGTTATGCAGGTAATGTTCGTTGGACACGGGATTTCCTTATCGTTACCGGGACGCCGGATCAGTGGAATTCGCGCTGCACGGAATCGAGCGGCGCGGGCGTGTAGTGGCGGAGACAGAAGTCCATGTGCTCCGTCAGCACGTGGCGAAGGTCCGACGGCATGACGATCTGCGAAATCGAGCCGAGGCTGAGGGCCTCGTTGGGGTTCATCAGCTCCCGCTCGTAACGCTTCGCGAGCTCGGCCTCCTCCGCCTTGACCCAGGCATCGACGAGGCCCCGGGCCGCGTCCTCCGCCTCGGCCGGGCTGAGGCCGGCAGCTTCCTGCGCACGCGTTTCCGCGGCCAGGCGTTCGGGAACGGCGCCGCGGATCTTGCGCAGCTCGTCCTTGTAAACGTACTCGACACCGGCCGGCCCCATGACGGCCACGCGCGTGGTCGGCAGCGCGACCACGAAATCGGCACCGGTCGGGTAGTTATTGTAGGAGGCATAGGCGCCGCCGAAGGCGTTGCGTACGAGCACCAGGAAGCGCGGCGTGCGCAGGTCGACGATGGCGTCGAGCATGGCGCGTCCGGCCTGCACGATGCCGCGGCTCTCCTGGTCCTTGCCCGGGAGGAAGCCCGTGGTGTCCTCGAGGAAGATGATGGGAATGTTGTAGAGGTTGCAGAAGCGGATGAAGCGCGCATTCTTGTAGGCGGCGTCGATATCGATCTGTCCGGAGGCCACCGCGGAGTTGTTGGCAACGAAACCGATAACATGACCACCCATGCGGCCGAGAGCGGTTATCGTGTTTCGGGCGCGCTCCGCCTGCAGCTCGAGAAAGTCACCGTGGTCGCAGAGCTGCTGGATGAGCACGCTGATGTCGATCGGTGTGTTGAAGCCCGTTGAAGAGTTGAAGGCCTTCTTGAGCAGGATGTCGATGTCCCAGGTCTTGCGGCTGACCGGGTCCGAGGAGGGCTGGTGCGGGGCCAGCTCGCTGTTGCAGCCCGGCAGGTACTTGAGCAGCTCACGCACCTTGCGCAGGGCGGCCACCTCGTCGGGCACCACGAAGTCGGTCACGCCGCTCTGGCTGTGCACACCGGGGCCGCCGAGCTCGTCCGGGGTCACGTCCTCGCCGAGCACGGATTTCACCACCCCCGGTCCGGTCAGGCCAAAGAAGGTGTCATTCGGCTGGATGAGGAAACTGCCCTGCCGCGGCAGGTAGGAGCCGCCACCGGCATTGAAGCCGAACATGCACATGATGCTGGGTACGACGCCGCTGATCTTGCGCAGCGCGGTGAAGGCATCGGCATAGCCGTCGAGGCCGCCCACGCCGGCGGGGATGTAGGCACCGGCAGAATCATTCAGGCCGACGAGGGGGATGCGGCGCTTGGCGGCGAGTTCGAACAGGCGGGCAAGCTTCTTGCCGTTGGTGGCATCCATGGAGCCGGCCCGGACCGTGAAGTCGTGGCCGTAGATGGCGACATCGCGCCCGCCGACGCGGACCAGGGCGGTGACCAGGGAGGCGCCATCCAGGTTCGGCCCCCAGTTCTGGTATAACACCGTCGGCGGCTCGTCGGCGAGGAACTTGATCCGCTCCCACACCGTCATCCGTTTCTTCAGGTGCTGGCGCTGCACGTTGCGTACGCCGGCCGCTTCGTAGGGGCGGGCCTGCAGGGCGGCTCCTGCCCGCAGGGCATCCTCGTAGGGGCCCGGTTCCGAAGCGATCTGCCCGGGCACCTCGAAGGTCCGCTCCACCGGGGGGGCGAACGGGTTCTCGAGGCTGGCGTAGAGCGGCTGCTTGTCTTGACTCATGGCGTGGTCCACCGTGGCTGCGGGGTTATTCTTTCCGGCAGGCGCCCGCGGGGTGCGCCGCGCTGCCAGTCGGCACGCAGCACGGCACGGGGACACCCGGATTTCGGGGCCAAGACGATAGCCTTCGGCTGCCGGTAAGTCAATGGAAAACAACAGCTTATGAAGAAAAGCAGAGTTTCAGTCCAGCACTCGGGTCAATCCCGGCCATGCTGACGGTGAGTACATATCGCGGGACCGTTGAGACAGTTCCCTACCGCGATGATCCCCTCGCGCATTACCGTCGTCTCGCCGATCTCCCGGACCCCGTCCTCCTGGACAGCGGTGGCGACCGCGGCCTGGATCTCGTTGCCGCGGCGCCGCTGGCCGGGCGCAGCCTGCGCCTGCCCGCGGCGCCCGATGCCCCGGCCGTTGCCCGTTTCTTCAGCGAGCTGGAGACGCTCCACGCCGACCGGCCACCGGTCGACGATGCCCGCGCCGTCCTGCCCTTCGCCGGTGGCCTTGTCGGCCTCATCGGCTACGATGCGGCCCTGCCGATGCACGGACTCACGGGCCGGGCCACCCCGGGGGGCGCCCCCGCCGCGCTGGTCCATGAGTATCCCTGGGCCGTCCTCCAGGACCGCGCCCGCCGGGAGGCGTGGCTGGTGGCACGCCCGGGCGTGGCCCCGGCCCTGCGCCGGGATCTGCGCTTGCGGCTGCACGCGTCCGGTGCGCCGCTGCCCGGCACCTTCCGGCTCGAACGCCCCTTCCGGCCCGACCGGGACGGGGCCGGTTACCGCGGAGCCTTCGAGCAGGTACAGGGCTGGATCCGCGCCGGGGACTGCTACCAGGTGAACCTGGCACTGCGCTTCACGGCGCCCTTCCACGGGGATCTGCTCGAGGCCTATGCGATGCTGCGGCACCGCGACAGCGCCCCGTTCGGTGCCTACCTGCCGCTCGGTGAAGGGCGCGCCCTCCTCTCACGCTCTCCGGAACGTTTCCTCGCAGTGGCCGGCGGCGTGGTGACCACAGAGCCGATCAAGGGGACGCGCCCGCGGGCGGTGGACACCGCCACCGATCGGGCCATCGCCGAAGAGCTTGCGGCATCGGTAAAGGATCGCGCGGAGAACCTCATGATCGTCGACCTGCTGCGCAATGACCTGGGACGCAACTGCCGGCCGGGCAGCATCCGTGTCGAGGAGCTCTTCGCGCTGCGCAGTTTTCCCGCCGTCCACCATCTCGTGAGCACGGTGCGGGGCGAACTCGCGCCGGGTCACAGCCCCGTGGCCCTGCTCCGCGACAGCCTGCCTGGCGGCTCCATCACCGGAGCGCCGAAGCGCCGGGCCATGGAGATCATCCACGCCCTCGAGCGCGAGCCCCGACAGGCCTACTGCGGCAGCCTCTTCTATCTCGACGATGCGGCCCGCATGGACAGCAGCATTCTCATCCGCAGCCTGCTGGCCCAGGACGGAGAGCTTCATTGCTGGGGCGGCGGCGGGGTGGTGGCCGATTCGGCCTGCGACGCGGAACACCGGGAGATCTACGACAAGGTCGGCGGCTACCTGCGCACCCTGGAAGGGTCACTTCAGTAGGTGGGCAGATCCACGTGATCGAAGAGCGCCTCGACCTCGCCGCGGCTGCGCGCGGAAAAAGCTTCCTGTACCAGCTCCCGGGTAAGATGCGGCGCGAAATCCTCGATGAAGTCGTACATGTACCCGCGCAGGAACGTGCCCTTGCGGCAGCCTATGCGGGTGACGCTGGGCGCGAACAGGTGGCTCGCATCGAGGGCGACGAGGTCCCGGTCGTTGCCCGGGTCGTGGGCCATGCTGGCGATGATCCCGATACCGAGGCCCAGGCGCACATAGGTCTTGATCACGTCCGCATCGGCGGCCGTGAACACGACCCTGGGGGTCAGCCCCGCGCTCGAGAACGCCTCGTCGAGGCGCGAACGGCCGGTAAAGCCGAAGACATAGGTCACGAGCGGGTGCGCCGCCACGTCGGTGAGCGTCAGCTCGCCAGCGCGGGTGAGCGGGTGGTCCCGGGGCACGATGACGCTGCGGTTCCAGCGGTAGCACGGGAGCATCACCAGGTCGCCGAAGAGTTCCATGGCCTCGGTGGCGATGGCGAAATCCACCGTGCCGTCGGAAGCGAGCTCCGCGATCTGCATCGGCGTGCCCTGGTGCATGTGCAGGGATACCTCGGGGTAGCGCTCGATGAAACCGCGGATCACCGGTGGCAGCACGTAGCGGGCCTGGGTATGGGTGGTGGCGATGGACAGCGCACCTTTCGTCTCGTCGCAGAACTCCTGGGCGACCTGCTTGATGTTCTCGACCTTGCGCAGGATTTCCCCGGCGGTCTCCAGGATGACCTCTCCCGCCGGCGTGACGTGAGTCAGGTGCTTGCCGCTGCGGGCGAAGATCTCGACGCCAAGTTCATCCTCGAGGAGGCGAATCTGCTTGCTGATGCCCGGCTGGGACGTAAACAGGCTCTGCGCCGTCGCGGAGACGTTCAGGTCGTGGTGGGCGACCTCCCAGATGTAGCGCAGCTGCTGCAGTTTCACGGGATGCTCCCCCTGTGCCCGGTCATCCACGGCCCGGCGCCTTTGCGAAGCGTGGCTTTATAAAGAATAGCCATCAGGCGGGCGGCATTCCAGTGCCTGTCGTAATAAGCGTCACCGCGGGTCGTTGGCGACACCATGGGGCACGTGGCCCGTCGCCACGTGCGAGCCGGCCGAGCGACAGTAGGTCTCCTGGTCGTCGAAGAACACGTCGGCCTCGTAGGCGCGGAGGAAGTCGGCCTTGTCCAGGCCGCCGAGGAAGATGGACTCGTCGATGCGGATGTTCCATGCCCGCAGCGTGTGGATCACCCGCTCGTGGGCCGGCGCCGAGCGCGCTGTCACCAGCGCGGTGCGGATGGGCGCCTCCGCCGGCGGGAAAGCCTGCTGCAGCTCGTGCAGCGCCGCGAGGAAAGGTTTGAAGGGGCCGCCCTCGAGCGGCTTGCGCGCCGACGCGCGCTCGCTGGCGGTAAAGGCCTCCAGCCCCTCCAGCTTAAACACCCGCTCAGCCTCGTCGGAGAAGATCACCGCGTCACCGTCGAAGGCGAAACGGAGCTGGTCGTCGGCTCCTCCCGCGCCCCGGGACGAGACCAGGGTCGCGGCGGCGACGCCGCACTCCAGTGCGTTGCGCACGTCCTCGGGCTCCGTGGACAGGAACAGGTGGCAGCCGAAGGCATTGACGTAGCGCCAGGGGCTGGCGCCACCGCAGAAGGCGGCCCGGCTGATCGCCAGGTCATAGTGCTGGATGGAGTTGAAGACCCGAAGCCCCGTGTCGGCGCTGTTGCGGGACAGCAGTACCACCTCGACCCGGGCGTCGCCCTCGAGGCGCTCATTGATCCGCAGCAGCTTTTCCACGAGGGGAAAGGCCTCACCGGGCGCCAGGGGCTCCTCTTCGCGGGCGACCTGGTACTCGGAGTAGGCGGCCAGCCCCTGCTCTTCGAAAACCCGGTGGCTTTCGTCCAGGTCGAAGAGCGCCCGGGAGGAGATCGCAATGACCAGCTTGTTGTCGAGGGTAACCGGCATGAGGCAAGGATAGCGCGGGGCTGCAGCCCCGGGGAAGCGCCGGCCACGGCGTACCGGCCGGGCCCGCGAGGGGGCGCGGCGCTAGCCTACCCGCAACAGGCCTCGTTCCTCGAGGTCCAGGAGCAGCAGCTGCTGCAGAATGAACTCCCGGCTCGTTTCCGGGTGGTCAAGGTGGATCCGTTCCAGGTAGTGGCGCGCCTCCTCGTGTTGCGGGTGGTGCAGGAGCGCGCGTACGGTGCGCGCCAGGAAATGTGCCGGCTCTTCGCTGAGCGTCTTGATGCGGCGCAGACTCGCCGCGAGCGTCAGCTCCTCGTCGGTCATTTCCGTACCGAAGGGGTAGTCCGGCAGCAGGCCGCCCTGGCGGTAACCGGCAAGCGCCTGCTGCAGGCGTCCCGGCAGGTTGTGGCGCTGCTCGGCGGGCACACGATAGTCCTGTGGCAGCTTGCCGGCCGCCTTGGCGGCCTGCGCGAGCTCATCCTGGAAGCGGCTGTCAGCGACGGCAATGAGCCGCCGGATCACCTCGGCGTCCTCCTGGCCGCGCAGGTCCGCCACGCCGTATTCGGTGACGATGATGTCGCGGAGGTGACGGGGAATCGTGGTGTGTCCGTAGTAGGGGACGATGTTCGACGAGAGCCCCCTGCCGCTGCCGCGGGTCGCTCGTATGCAGAGGATGGAACGGGCGCCGGGGAGATCGTGGGCCATGGCCACGAAGTTGTATTGCCCGCCTACCCCGCTGATAACCGTGCCGTCCTCGAGCGCATCGGAGGTGACCGCGCCGCTCAGGCTCACCATCATTCCCGTGTTGATGAAGCGGGCGTCCCGACGCTGGGCGCAGTAAAGCGGGTAGTCGCGGAGCAGCTGATTCGTGCGCAGGACGCTGGTCATGCAGATGGCGTCCCGGGCCTCGTCGTCGAGGTTGCAGAGTTTCCTGTAGAAGTCCCGGGGGCCGAGGAAGAAGCCACCGTGGATTACGTGGCCGTGGCGCAGCCGGGACCCGCCGACCGCCGCGAGCAGCCGCTCCCGCGTCCCGCTGTCATCGAGGTCGTTCGGGAACGCTTCGCCATCGAGGGCAAGCGATGCGCCGGCAAGCTCGAGGTCCTCGGGCAGCAGCCCCCAGTACTGCCCGATACCGAGCGCGTTCGCGTCGAGGGTCTTCGGCAGGAGGCCGTGCTCCCGGGCGTAGTGAAAGAGCGACTCGTCAACGATGTCGCCGATAGCCCCCGCGTTCAGGCCCTGCTGCAGCGCGAGGTTGTCATAGACCCGGCGGCTGACGATGCCCGCCTCCATGAGCTGGAGCATGCCGTTGACGAACATCTCGGTGGAGACGTAGAGGCCCTCCTCGAAGCGCCCGCCGGTGGCGCTGCCGCCGAGAGCCCTCAGGAGCGCCCGGTAGTCCGCCGTGCGCTGGTGCCGCAGCTTGAGTGCATGGGCCAGGGCGTCACCGAGAGCGCCGATGCCGATCTGCAGCGTGCCGCCGTCCACGACCAGGCTGCTCGCATGCAGCGCGGTGGCATAGTCAGCCAGGGGAATGGCCGGGTTGGGCACCGCAAAGAGACGCCGGTCGAGCGCGGGGTTTTCCAGCAGCAGGTCGAAGGTCTCCGGGGGCACCTCGGCGTCGTTGGTCATGAACGGGAGGTCCGGGTGGACCTGGGCGATACTCAGGTAGCTCCCGGGGCGTTCCCGGCGCAGGCAGTCCAGGAGGTCCAGCGCCGTATCGGGATTGCAGGACAGGCTCAGACGCCGCCCCCCACCGCTGCCGCGCGACGCCACGAGCTGTGTCAGCACATTCACACCGGCGGCACAGAGGTCCCGTGCGATGTGCGTGTAGTTGCTGGAGATGTAGTGCTGCTGCGCGCTGGCCAGTCCTTTCATCGACCCGGCCTTGAAGTAGAGTTCGCTCACCGTGACATTGTCGGGCAGGCCCTTGCCGCGCAGCGCCTCCAGGTAGGCGAGGCCTTCGTAGTCCCCGAAGAGGCGCTCGATGATCGGCCCCGCCAGCTCCTTCTCCACCGGGTCATGAGGCTTCGGGACCTCGAGCGACAGCGCCGTGTAGATGTGCAGGCGCAGGCTACGGTCGGCTTCTGCCCGGCGGTAGAAGGCGTTGAGCAGCTGCACGGGCTTGCCGAGGCCCAGCGGTGCGGCGAGGCGGATGTCCTTGCCCACGGCGGCGATAGTGGCATCCACGCAGGCATCGAGGGAGGTGTATAGCTCGGTCATGGCGGTTGTCCCCTGTTCTTATCGGTGTCAAAGAAAGCACAGGGGAGGGAAAGCGGCGTTGCGCGAGATCAACACCGCGGCGATCGGGCTCAGCGCAAGGCGACGAAGTACTCGCGGGAAATGCGGAACACCAGGGGCCCGAGGAGGAGCAGGGCGATGAGATTGGGAATGGCCATGAACGCGTTCAGCGTATCGGCCAGCAGCCAGACGAGGTCGAGCTGCACCACCGTTCCCACCGGCAGGGCGAGCACCCAGAGCACCCGGAAAGGCAGGATGCCGCGGGTGCCGAACAGAAACACCACGCACCGTTCCCCATAGAAGGACCAGCCGATCGTGGTGGTGAAACCGAAAAGACAAAGCCCCAGGCTGACAATGATCTCGCCTCCGGGAAAGGCGCCGCCGAAGGCCATGGAGGTCAGGCTCGCGCCGCTGACGCCGGAGGGCAGCACGTCCATGATGACGATCACGAGGCCGGTCATGGTGCAGACCACCAGGGTGTCGATGAAGGTTCCGAGCATGGCGATCATGCCCTGCTCCACCGGCGAGTTGGTGCGCGCCGCGGCGTGGGCAATGGGGGCGCTGCCAAGACCCGCCTCGTTGGAGAAAATGCCCCGGGCCACGCCGAAACGCAGAGCCGCCCACACCGTGGCCCCGGCGAAGCCGCCCGTGGCGGCTGTCCCGGTGAAGGCCGAGCGCACGATTTCCACCACGGCACCGGGCACGGCCTCGATATGGAACAGGATGACCAGCACGCTCATGAGCAGATAGCTGGACGCCATGATCGGTACCAGGTAGCTCGCCACCTGGGCGATGCGACGGATGCCGCCGAGTACGACCGCACCCACCAGCACCATGAGCACGAGGCCGGTAAACAGGGGCGGCACCGCATAGCTGTCGTTCAGGACCTGCGCGATGGAGTTCGACTGTACCGTGTTGGCAATGCCGAAGCCGGCAAGGCTGCCGAAGATGGCGAAGGCATAGGCGAGGAAGTGCCAGCGACGGCCGAGGCCATTGCGGATGTAGTACATGGGGCCGCCGCTGTAGTTGCCGTCCGCATCCTGCTCGCGGAAACGCACGGCGCACACGGCCTCCGCGTACTTTGTGGCCATGCCGAAGAGCGCTGTGAGCCACATCCAGAACAGGGCGCCCGGCCCGCCGAGAGCGAGCGCTGTGGCCACGCCGGCGATATTGCCGGTGCCGATGGTCGCCGACAGGGAGGTCATAAGCGCGCTGAAGGGCGAAATATCGCCCTCCCCCGCGCCGGCGCGACCGCGGAGCAGCAGGCCCACCGCCCGGGGCAGGCGGCGCAGGGTAGCGAAGCGCAGGCCCAGGGTGAGGAAAATGCCCGTGCCCAGCAGCAGGACGAGCATGACCGGGCCCCAGGCCCAGCCATTGACGGTGACGATCAGGTCACGCACGGCGGGCAGCGGGATCAGTCGCCGATGGCTTTCAGGGTGCCTTTCGGCAGCTTCGCATGCACGTGGATGCGCTGGAACTTCAGCGTCGTATTGTCACCCACGTCGAGAACCATGTAATTGTCATCGAGAGCGGTGATGCGGCCGAGGATGCCTGCGCTGGTAACCACTTCGTCACCCTTCGCCAGGCTGCCGACCAGCTCCTGGTGCTCTTTCTGGCGCTTGCGCTGCGGCCGGATCGCAATGAAGTAGAAGATGGCGAACAGTCCGACGAGGAAGACGATCTGGAACAGGCCGCCACCGGGCGGCGGCTCGGCGCCCTGAGCGTGGGCGGCTGCGATAAAGGGGTTCATGACAGTCCTTCTTGCACTGGGAACATGGCGTGGTTTGCCGACGCGGCAATGTAACGGGTTTGGGCGTCCCGGGCAAACGCCCGGGGCTCGTTCGACCCTAGACGGGTAAGTCCAGGTCGAAGATCATGGTCTGCGGCGCGTGATCGGAGAAGCGCTCGTCCCGGTAGATCGACGCCGCGCTGACGCGATCCGCGAGGCCGGGCGTGATCACCTGGTAATCCAGCCGCCAGCCCACGTTCTTCGCCCAGGCCTGGCCGCGGTTCGACCACCAGGTGTACTGGTCCGGTCCCGGCTCGACCAGGCGGAAGCTGTCCAGGTAGCCGAGCTCGTCATAGACGCGGTCCAGCCAGGCCCGCTCCTCCGGCAGGAACCCCGAGTTCTTCTGGTTGGCCTTCCAGTTGCGCAGGTCGATCTCCTTGTGGCAGATGTTCCAGTCGGCACAGATGACGAACTCCCGGCGCTTCCGGCGCAGGCTGCGCAGGTGCTCGTAGAAGCGGTCCATGAAGGCGTACTTCTTCTCGAGAGCCACGTCGCTGCTCGAACCGGAGGGCAGGTAGAGAGACACCACGGACAGGCCGTCGTAGTCCGCCTGCAGGTAACGCCCTTCGCTGTCCGCGGGATCCCAGCCCAGCCGGTCGATCACCCTGCGCGGCCGGACCCGCGAGTAGAGCGCGGTGCCGCTGTAGCCCTTGCGTTCGGCATCGTTGTAGTAGCAGTGGTAGCCCGCCGGATAAAACGGGCTTTCGTCCAGCTGGTGCTCCTGCGCCTTGGTCTCCTGGATGCAGACGATATCCGGCTGTTCCCGTTCGAGCCATGCGAAGAAGCCTTTGCGGGCGGCGGCGCGGATACCGTTCGCGTTCAGGGTGACAATGGACACCATTGCGCTACAGGCCCAGCTCGTCGATGAGCGCCAGCACGTCGTCGTGGTGGGTCTTGGTCCTGACCTTGTCCATGACGTGTTTCAACCGGCCATCCTTGCCGATGATGAAGGTCGTGCGCAGGATGCCCATGAATTCCCGGCCCATGAACTTCTTCAGCCCCCAGGCGCCGTACTTCTCCGCGATGGCGTGGCCTTCGTCGGACAGCAGGCTGAAGTTCAGCTGCTCCTTGTCGATGAACTTGCCGAGGCGCGCCACCGGGTCCGGGCTCACACCCAGCACGACCGTGTCCTTCTTCGCCAGCGCCTTGCTGCTGTCGCGCAGACCGCAGGCCTGCACCGTGCAGCCGGGCGTCATGGCCTTGGGGTAGAAATAGAGCACCACGTTCTTGTCGTCGCGAAACTGCTTCAGGCTGACCTTGTTGCCGTCCTGGTCGGGCAGCGTGAAAGCCGGGGCCATATTGCCGATCTTCGGGAATGCCATGGCGGTCTCCTCGTTGGTTGTCGATCGCTGTACTTGCGCCGGGGCTCAGCCGCCGGCGTCGCGGCGGCGGTAGATGGTCTCCACCGCCAGGGGGTAGTCCCGGCTCGCAGCGCGATCCTCGAAGAAAGCACGCAGCGCCCGGTAGATGCTCGGGAACGCCAGCTCGTCCCAGGGCACCTCGTCGCGATGGAAGAGGCGCGTGTCCGTGCTCTCCGGCCCGGGCGCGTGGCTGCCATCCACCAGCGTGCAGCGGTAGAACAGGTACACTTGGTTGATATAGGGCACATCGTAAACGCGGTAGAGCGCGAGATCGCGGACCTGCGCCCGGGCCTCCTCCCAGGTTTCGCGGGCGGCGCCCTCCTCCGTGGTTTCGCCGTTCTCCATGAAGCCCGCCGGCAACGTCCAGTAATCGCGACGCGGCTCGATGGCGCGGCGGCAGAGCAGGACCTGCTCGCCCCAGGTCGGGAGACAGCCGACGATGAGCCGGGGGTTGATGTAGTGAATCATCTCGCAGGCGGTGCACACGAAGCGCTCCCGGTCATCCCCGGGCGGAATGCGCAAGGCAACGGTGGCGCCGCAGTCGCTGCAGAACTTCATGGGCTCAGGAGACTGCGAGCGCGCGGTAGCCGCCGCGGTAGAAGACGAGGGGGTCGCGCGCCGTGTCCGCGGCGAAGCGGGTCACGCGGCCGACGATGATCGTGTGATCCCCGCCTTCATGGGTCGCCGCGAGTTCGCATTCGAAATGGGCCAGGGCCCCGCTGATAACCGGCGCGCCGTTTTCACCGAAGGTGAAATGCGCGGGTTCCAGCAGGTGTCCGCCCGGCTGGGCATAGCGCACCGAGAGCGCCTCCTGCTCGGCTGCGAGCACACTGATGGCGTAGTGCCGTGGTGTCGCGAAGACGTCAAAGACTTCCGAGTTGTTCTGCAGGCTCCACAGGACCAGGGGCGGGTCGAGAGACACGGAGGAAAAGGAATTGACCGTGAGCGCCTGCGCCCGCCGGTCGCCATCCAGGGCGGTGACCAGGCAGACGCCCGTCGTGAAATTGCCCAGGGTGTTGCGCAGCTCCCGAAAATCCAGTGCCATACTACTCTTCCGTACTTGCCGTGGTCGTACCCGCCCTGGCCCGCCAGCGCGCCGCGCGATCGCGGTCACCGCTGCGAGCCTCCACCCAGCGCGCCTCGGGGCCCCAATGCTCCTTTTTCCAGAAGGGGGCACGGGTCTTCAGGTAATCCATGGTGAATTCGCAGGCGGCGAAGGCGTTGCCGCGGTGGGCGGCGGCCGCGCCGACCCACACGATTCTAGCACCCGGGGCGAGCTCGCCAATGCGGTGGACGACCCCGATTGCGAGCAGCGCCCAGCGCGCGAAAGCCTCGTCGAGGATCGCCCCGATGGCGCGCTCTGTCATGCCCGGGTAATGCTCGACGGTAAGGCCCGTGAATGCCGCATCCCCCGGCGGGCGGCGGACCAGCCCGGTAAACGTCGCCACCGCGCCGGCGGCGTCTTCTGGTTTTCCGCTGCTGGCCAGCAGCGTCGCCGGCAGCTCCGCCGGGTCGAAATCGGCCCGCTGTACACGGCAGAAACACTGCATCCCGTCAGCCGCCGGTCACCGGCGGGAAAAAGGCCACCTCGTCGCCGGGGGCGAGCGTGGTGTTGCCGTGCACCACGGCCTGGTTCACCGCACAGACGAGGTTTGCCTGGGCAAGGACCTCGCGAAAGATCTCGCCGCGTGCCGCCAGCGCCTCGCGCAGCGCATCGAGGTCCGCCGGCTGCGCATCGGGCTCAAAGTGGTACTCGCCCGTACCGAGCCGCTCGCGCACGCTGGCAAAGAACAGCACTTTCACACCGCCACCTCGCCGCGCCGGTATTCGCCGGAGCGGCCGCCGCGCTTGGCGAGGAGCCGCGTCGCGGCAATGGTCATGTCCCGGTCCACGGCCTTGAGCATGTCGTAGACGGTGAGCGCCGCGACGGAGGCCGCCGTGAGCGCCTCCATCTCGACGCCGGTACGCCCCGCCACGGCGCACCGGGCCACGATGCGGACCCCCGGCAACTCCTCGCAGGGGGTGAGCTCAACGTCGATCCGGTCCAGGGGCAGCGGGTGGCACAGGGGTATGAGTTCCGCCGTGCGCTTGGCGGCCTGGATCCCGGCGATCCGGGCCACGGCGAACACGTCACCCTTGGCCGCGTTGCCGGCGCGCAGCAGCTCAAGCGTCGCCGGCGCCATGACCACCTCACTCGCCGCGGTCGCTTCCCGGCGGGTCACGGGCTTGGCGCCCACATCGACCATGTGGGCCTCGCCGTTCTCGTCCAGGTGTGTCAGTTCCGCCATTGCTCCGGCCCTGCGCGTATTGGCCCGGCAGTCTAGCCAAAGGCGGTGTGCGAAGCCAGAAATACCAATCCCGCAGCGGCTGTGGCACAGTCTGCGCCACCTTGCTTCAGCGGTGCCGCCGTGACGACCGAAAACAATAACGTCCGCGACGACAGCTTCAGCCCCGCTTACCGGCGCTTCGTGCTGGTGATGCTGACCATCGTCTACGCTTTCAACTTCATCGACCGGCAGATCCTGGTGATTCTGCAGGAGCCGATCAAGGCCGACATGGGCCTGTCGGACGCACAGCTAGGGCTGCTCTCGGGCTTCACCTTCGCCGTCATCTACGTCACCGCCGGCATTCCCATTGCCTACCTCGCGGACCGCGGCAACCGCCGCAATATCGTGGCGACGGCACTGACGGTCTGGAGCGCCATGACCGCGCTGTCCGGCCTGGTGCAGAGCTACGGCCAGCTGCTGCTGGCGCGGCTCGGCGTCGGCCTCGGTGAGGCCGGGGGCAGCCCCCCGGCACACTCCATGATCAGCGACTACTACCCGCCGGAGCATCGCGGCACGGCGCTGTCCTTCTACTCATCCGGCATTTACGTCGGCATCCTCCTCGGCTATGCCTTCGGTGGTTTTCTCGCCGACGCCTTCGGCTGGCGGGCCGCTTTCATGGTCGTGGGCGTACCGGGCATCCTCTTTGCCGCGGTGCTCGCCCTGACTGTCAAGGAGCCGCCCCGCGGACGCTGGGATGCCGCTGGCAGCAATGACCACCGGCCAGGCATCGGAGAAACGCTGCGCCTGCTTCGAGCGCGCCGGTCCTTCTGGTACGTCGCCCTGGGTTGCGCCCTCACCTCCTACGTATCCTACGGCAACGGCAACTTCCTGCCCTCGCTGCTGATTCGCAACCACGGCATGAGTGTGGGTGATGTCGGCCTGGTGCTGTCGCTGGTGGCGGGCCTTTCCGGCGCCATCGGGACGTTCCTCGGCGGCTACCTCGGGGACCGTCTCGCGGTGGGCGACCGTCGGTGGTACGTGTGGGTCCCGATCCTCGGCGGCACGCTGGCATTCTTCCCCTATTTCTACGTGGTCCTCGGCAACAACACGACGGCGGTACTGTCCGTTCTCGCCCTGGTCTCCGTGGTGAACTCCCTCTACCTCGGTCCGAGTATCGCGATTTCCCACGCGCTCGTTCCGCCGCGCATGCGCGCACTCACCTCCGCCGTGCTGTTCTTCGTGCTGAACATGATCGGCCTCGGGCTCGGACCGTTCCTCACCGGTCTCGCCAGCGACCTGCTCGCCCCGGTGGCCGGCGACCAGAACCTGCGCTGGGCCATGGTCATCACCGCCTGCGTAGGCCTTCTGGCCCTCGCCAGCTTTTTCCTTGCGGCGCGGAACCTGCCGGCGGATCTCGCCAGGGCCGGCAGCCCCGGCAGCGGCGGCACCTGAGGACTCTGTTAAGCTGGACCCATGTTCAAGCTCCCAGCGGTAACACACACCGCCCGCGGCGACTGGCGCCGGGCCGGCTTCGAGATCGAGTTCACCGGCCTGTCCCTGGAACGTGCGGTAGCGGTCGTGGCGGCTGAGCTCGGCGGCGAGCGGCGGGAGCAGGACGCCGCCCACTGCATCCTTGCGGTTCCCCGGGCCGGCGACTTTACCATCGAGATCGACTGGGCTTTCCTCAAGCGCCAGGCTGCCGGGCAGGACGGCGGCAGCGCCGACGGCTGGGTCGAGCTCCTGAGCGCCGCTGCGGAACGCATTGTGCCGCTGGAGGTCGTCGCGCCGCCCCTGCCCCTCGATCACCTCGGGGCGCTGCTCGACCCGCTGGTGGGTGCGCTCCGGGAGGCCGGCGCCGCCGGCACCCGCGACACGGTGATCGCCGCTTACGGCGTCCATATCAATACGGAAGCCCCCGACCTGGAAGTAAGCACGCTGTGGCGTTACCTCGCCAGCTTCGCCCTGTTGCAGTGGTGGCTGGTGGATGCGCACGCCGTGGATCTCGCCCGGCGGGTCAGCCCCTACGTGGACCTCTACCCCGAGGCGTACGCACGGGAGCTCTGCGAGCAGGGGCCGCCGGAGAGCAACGATGCGCTCCTTGCGGCTTACCTGCAGCACAACCCCACCCGCAACCGGGCACTCGATATGCTGCCCCTGTTCAGCGAGCTCGACGCGGGTGCGGTGCAGGCCACGGTCGAGGACGAGCGCGTCAAGGCGAGGCCCGCTTTCCACTACCGCCTGCCCAACTGCCTCATCGACGACCCGGACTGGTCCCTGGGCGATGCCTGGGAGGGCTGGCGCGTCATCGACGACCTGGCCCAGCGGCCGGCGGACCTCGAGGCTCTCGCGGCGGCCTTCCTGGACCGGTGGCGCCCGCTCCTCGGCGTCGACCGGGCCGCCTGGTGCACGGAGCTTTCCCCATGGCTGCGCGACCGCGGATTGGTGTGACCGGGACCGCGCGGCGCTTCGCGCCCGCCTGGTGGTGCACGCGGCTGGCCCTGGCCCTCTGCGGCGCCCGCGCGGTCCGCATCAGCCTGCGCCACGAGCAGACGCTGGACGCCATAGACGGACTGGTTATCGGCGGCGGCAACGACATCGCGCCCGAGCACTACGGCGGTGTGCTCGAGGGGCCGGTGCGCACGGACACGGCCCGCGACGCGCTGGAAATCCGCTGGGTCCGCGGGGCACTGAACCGGGAGCTGCCGCTGCTCGGGATATGCCGGGGCGCACAGCTCATCAATGTCGTCCTCGGCGGCAACCTGCACGCGGATATCCGGCCCCTGCGCCGGCGCACGCGGAACCGTCCGGGCCTTCTGCCCACCAAGCGCGTCGACCTGGTGGGGAACTCGCAGCTGGCGACGGTGACGCACCGCGAACGGCTGCGGGTCAACAGCCTGCACCACCAGGCCATCGACCGCCCCGGTGAAGGCCTCGCCATCACCGGCCGGGACCTGGATGGGCTGGTGCAGGGCGTCGAGCACCGCGAGCGTGCGGTACTCGGCGTCCAGTGGCATCCCGAATACCTGCTCTACCTGCCCGCACAGCTGGCCCTGTTCCGCTGGCTGGTGCAGGCTGCGAGGCGCCGTGACTGAACTCGCGGTACTGTTTGCCAGCGCGTTTCTCGCCGCCACGTTCCTGCCATTCTATTCCGAGGTGGTTTTCCTGGCACTGCTCGCCGACGGCGGCGGAGCGGTGGCACCCGTGGTCGTCGCCACCGCCGGCAACACCCTCGGTGGCCTGGTGAACTGGGCCCTCGGCCGCGCCCTGCTGACCTTCCGGCGCAGGCGTTGGTGGCCTGTCAGTGACAGGCAGCTCAGCCGGGCGACGGCCTGGTTCGGTCGCTACGGCTACTGGAGCCTGCTCTTTGCCTGGCTGCCCCTCGGCGGTGACGCGCTTCCCCTGGTCGCCGGCACACTGCGGGCGCCGCTATGGAAAGTCGCGCCGCTGCTGGCGATCGGCAAGGGCCTGCGCTACGCCGCCCTGGCCCTTCTGGCCGGCTCACCCTTTTCTGCCTGACCCATGGCGCCCTCGGTGGCGGCAGCTATGGCTGGGGCGGGGCCGCTGTTCTGGGTGGACCCGGTAGACGACGTCGTCGGCATCTTCATGACCCGGAGCGTGCCCCACCAGACCACCATGGCGGACAGCTTCAGGGTGCTCACCTACCAGGCGCTGCTGGACACCCGCCGCAAGCGCGTCGGGAACGCCTGCGCCGCCTTCTGAGGCCGGCGCAGCCGATGCGAGGGCTCAGGCCGTTTCGGCGAGGAAGCCTAGCAGCTCCTCGAGGTAGCGTTCGCGTTCCTCGATGAAGGGTGCATGACCGCACTCGGAAAATTCCACGGCGCGGGCGTGGCTGTTGTTCTCCGCGACCCAGCGGCAGATCGGCGGCGCCACGAAGCCGTCCTGGCCGCCGACATAGCTGAGGATCGGAACCGTGAGCCCGGCGAGGACCTCCCGCTGGTCGAGGGGGCCGAGCTCCGCAAGGGTCGCGACGGCCCGCGGCGACGCCTCGGTGAAAACGCGCCACATCCAGTGCTCCAGTGCCTCGCCCACGGGCTTCGCGCAAACGGCCTGGGAAAGCCCGTGCAGGAAAGTAATGCGGTCCTCGCTGAGGCCCTGCACCGTCGCCGACATGTCCTCGGGCGTTCCCCCGAGGGCAAGGTCCGGCTTCTGCACGTAGATCGGCGAGGCGGCACAGGTCAGCACCAGCCCCTCGCAGCGCTCGCCGAGCCGGGCAGCGGCAGCGACGGCGACGGCCCCGCCGAGAGACCAGCCGTTGAGCACGACACGCTCGAGGCCGAGGCGCTCCACCAGGGCCACCGCGTCGCCCGCGATAGCCTCGATGCCCATGTTTGCGAAATCCTTGTCGGAGCCGCCGCAGCCGCGGTGGTCCATGAGCACGACGCGGTAGCCCTGGTCGAGCAGCGCGAGCAACACGGCATCCCAGACGCGCAGGCTCATGCCCCAGCCGTGGAGCAGCAGCACCGTGCGCTCACCACTGCCGTGGTCCTCGAAATAAACGTTGCCGTCGTCGCGTTGCAGATAGGCCATGGGTATCACACTCCTGATATCAAGATGGTCATGACGTGCTTCTCGTAATCGGCGAAGAGCCTGTCGATGTCCAGGGAATCGGCATCCACAAGCCACTGGTAGATCGTGCCGAACATGAAGGCGCAGTAGCGCACGGCGAACTGCTCCGCATCGATGGTCGGCGAGATGTCTCCATCCGCGATGCCCGCCTCGATCCACTCGCGGGCATCCTTGCGATAGATCGCGTGGTGGTCTGCCAGGGTACCGCGGATGTCCGACTCGTGACCGAGGGATTCGTACCACAGCAGGTACATGGCACGGAGGTAGCTGGGCTCGCTGCGGAAGAAATCCCGCTGGGCGTGGATGCCCGCGCGGATAGCCTCGATACCGCGCTTGCCCTGCAGCCGCTCGCCGAGGTGTTCCTTCCAGCGCTTGTCGAAGCGGACGAAAAGCTCCTGCAGCAGGCCGTCCTTGGAACCGAAGCGGTAGCTCGCCAGGCCCCGGCTGTAACCGGCACGCTCACCGATTTCCTTCAGGGTCATCTTGCGGGTGCCGAACTCGTTGATGAGCTCGATGGCCGCCTCGAACATGCGACGGTCGGACAGGGCCGTCCGCTCGGCCTGGGTCAGCGGCCCTTCCTCGGCCCGGGGCGGCTGTGGCTGTGGCATCGATGCCTCTCCTCGTCAGGCTGCGCCCACCATCAGGACACGCGCAGGATCTCGAACTCTCCCGCATCCCGGCGCTCGCGCAGGCGTTTCTTGTCGATCTTGCCCACGCTGGTCTTTTCGATGGCATCGACGAAGACCCAGCGCTCGGGGATCCAGAAACGGGCGACGCGGTCACGCAGGAAGCCGCGTAGCTCCTCGGCTTCGAGACCCTCGCGGCCGCTGGCCACGATTGCCAGCGGGCGCTCCTGCCAGCGCTCGTCGGGGACGGCGATGACGGCGGCCTCGGTCACGTCCGGGTGTGCCGCAAGGGCATTTTCCAGGTCCACGGACGAGATCCATTCGCCACCGGACTTTATCACGTCCTTGGTACGGTCGGTGAGCTGAACAAAGTGTCTGCGGTCGATGTGGCCCACATCACCGGTGCGCAGCCAGCCGTCGTCGGTAAAGCTGTCCGCGGCGTCGATACCATGATAGGCGCCGGTCACCCAGGGACCGCGCAGCTGGAGCTCGCCGACCGTCTCCCCGTCGCAGGGTGCCGGTCTGCCGTCGTCGCCGATGGCGCGCACCTCGATGCCCGGCACCGGGCGTCCGCTCTTGGCTCGCCAGCGCGACTCGGGCAGCCCCCCGAGGTCCCGGGGCGGGTGGGAGAGAACGCACATGGGGCTGGTCTCGGTCATCCCCCAGCCCTGGAGCAGGGGCACACCCCAGCGCTCGCGCACCGCCTCGATCATGGCCGGCGGCACCGCGGAGCCCCCGGAAACCAGGAGACGGAAGCAGCGCATGTCGAGCTCTTCTTCGGGAACCCGGAGCAGGTCGCCGAGCACCGTGGGCACCATGGCACTGAAGGTCGGCCGCTCACTGCCGATCAGCCGGACCAGCTTGTCCGGCTGAACGTGCGGCCCGGGCATGAGCAGGTCGCTGCCCGAAAACCAGCCGCTGTAGGGCATGCCCCAGGAGTTGGCGTGGAACATCGGTGGCAACAGCAGGAGCCGGTCGGCTTCGCAGATACCGAAGGTATCGGTCGCCCGGGAAGCGAGCGCGTGCAGGTAGGTCGTCTTGTGGCTGTAAACAACCCCCTTGGGATTGCCCGTGGTACCGCTCGTGTAGCAGACGGCGGCGGCCGCGTTCTCGTCCAGCGTCGGCCAGGGATAGTCGCCGGGCTGCTGGCTGACCGCAGTGCGGTAGTCATGGCTGTGGATGGGACCGCCGGCGCCTGCGGTATCACCGACGATAAGCAGGTGCTGCACGGTGTCGAGGAGCGGCAGCGCCGGCGCCAGCACCTCGAACAGCTGCGCGTCCACGATCAGCACCCGGTCCTCGGCGTGGTTGATCACGTAGGCAATCTGCTCCGTGGAGAGGCGCACGTTGATCGTGTGCATGATTGCGCCCATGGCGGGGATCGCCAGGTACGCCTCCTGGTGCTCGCGGTTGTTCCAGCTGAACGTACCGACACGGTCCCCCGGTCGAACGCCGAGGTCCCGCAGCAGGTTGGCCAGGCGCACGGCGTTCTCCGCGACCTCGCTGAAGCGCGTGTGGGTGACCCGCTCACCGTCGAAGTCGGCCACCACGCTGTCGGGGAACACCGTCGCGCCGTGACGCAGGATCATCTGCACCGTCATGGGCATATGCATCATGGTGGCGGGCATGGGCGCGTAATCGGCCATTTACCAGTCTCCTTTCGCTGCGGCGGCGGCCTCGGCCAGGAGCGCGGGCACGTCCCGCTCGATGCCCCGGGCATAGGCGGTGTCGACCTTGCCCCGGCGGTAGAGGACGTAGGCGCCCTCGACGATGGCGGCGAGGCGCCAGAAGGCAAAACACAGGTAGTAATCGAGGCGGTCAAGGGAAATCCCGGTCTGTGCGGACCAGCGCTCTGCAAGCACGCGGCGACTGTGGACGCCGGGGCGACGGGTCACCTGCTGGATCTGCGGGAAACCGGGCGGGTCTGCGCGGCGCTGGTCACCCCAGAACATCAGCAGCAAGGCAAGGTCCGACAGCGGATCGCCGATTGTCGCCAGCTCCCAGTCGATGATTGCGGCGAGCCCGGGTCTATCCGGCAACGACAGCGTGTTGTCGAGGTGGTAGTCGCCGTGGGTCAGCGCGCCGGGGTGGTCTGCAGGCTTCTCCGCCAGGAGCCAGTCGGCGAGCGCCTCGAGCTCGGGCAACTCACGCACCTGGTCGTTCCGGCGCAGCTCGCGCCAGCGCGTGACCTGGCGCTCGAGAAACCCCTCGGGCCGGCCGAAACCCTCGAGGCCCAGCGAGGCCCAGGGCAGCTTGTGCACCAGGGCAAGCTCATCCACGAGGTCTTCGCCGAGGCGGTTCACCGTCGCCACCGTGTCCGGGTAGGCGTCCGGCAGCGTGTCAGTGATGGATACACCATCGACGTGGCGCACGACGAGGAAAGGCCGGCCGAGGACGAGCGGGTCCTCGCACCAGGCGACAAACCCCGGCACGCGGGCCCGTCCCGAGAGCGCACGCAGAACTCTACCCTCACGCTCGATACCGCGGTGGGCCTTTGCCGAAACCGCATTTTCCGGCGGTGTGCGCAGCACCAGGGCGCCGTCGTCGCTGGCGAGGCGCAAGGTGACATTGGCGTTGCCACCGCCCAGCTCGCCCGTAACGCGCGCGCCGGTGACACCGGCCTGCGCCGCGAGCCAGTCGCGCAGCGCCGCTTCCCGTTCGGGGCTCATTGCCCCGGGACCCCGAAACTCGACAGCAGGCCGCCGTCTACCGGCACGAAGGCGCCGGTCATGTAGTCGCTGGAACCGACCCAGTGGATGACCCGGCCGATATCTGCGGCCTCGCCATAGCGGCCGAGGGGAATGGTCTTGCGCATCGCTTCCAGTGCCTTCGGTGAAACGCCACCGGTCATCTCGGTGAGGACAAGGCCGGGGATCACGAGGTTGACGCGGATACCGCGGGGCGCGAGTTCAATCGCCAGGGCCCGGGTGAGGCCCGACAGCCCGGCCTTGGACGCCGCATAGGCGGAGTCGCCGGGGAAGCCGCGGAAGCCGACGACGGCCCCGACATTGACGATGGCGCCGCCTTCGGCAAGGTGCGGCTCGACGGCGCGGATGGCATTCAGCGCACCGGTGAGGTTCACATCGAGCACGGCCTGCCAGTCTTCGGGCTTCAGGCGCCCGACACGGCCGCCCCGGTGCAGGCCCGCGTTGTTGACGAGGACGTCGATACGCCCCCACTCGGCGATTACGCGCTCGGCAACCGCGGCGAGCTCTTCGGGACGGGAAACGTCGGCGCGGCAGGCGATGCAGTTGTCGCCGCGCTCAGCGGCAAGCTCATCGAGCCCGTTACCACGGGCGACGAGGGCGACGCGGCCGCCCTGCTCGAGAATGCGGTCGGCGGCAGCCAGCCCGATCCCTCGGGAGGCACCGGTTACAATCCAGGTAGTCGATTCTTTGTCCATGGCATCCTGCGCTGGGGGTTATTAATATTTGCTTGTTTGCGACTAGCAAGTTTAAACTTGCCGCTTACCAAGTCAAGGCGCATTCCATTGGAACAGCCCCGCAAGGCGCGCCAAGACCGACGCCAGACAGCCGAGAATAAACGGGAGGCCGCGTGAGCTGGAGTTTCGAGACAGACCCTGAGTTTCAGCAGAAGCTGGATTGGATCGACACTTTTACCCGGGAGGAGATCGAGCCTCTCGACCTCGTCTTCCGTGGCCCCGGTGACCCCTGGGACCCGGACTCCCCCGCCGCCCGGGCCATGGCGCCGCTGCGGGAGACGGTCAAGAAAGAGAAGCTCTGGGCCTGCCACCTCGGCCCCGAGCTCGGCGGCGAGGGCTACGGGCAGGTCAAGCTCGGCCTCATGAACGAGATCCTCGGCCGCAGCCGCTTCGGCCCGAGCGTCTTCGGCTGCCAGGCCCCGGACTCGGGCAACGCGGAGATTCTCGCCCACTTCGGTACGCCGGAGCAGAAGGCGAAGTACCTGCAGCCGCTCCTCGACGGCAGGATCGCCTCCTGCTACTCCATGACCGAGCCGCACGCCGGTGCCGATCCCGCGGAATTCACCTGCACTGCCGAGCGTGACGGCGACGAGTGGGTGATCAACGGCGAGAAGTGGTTCGCCTCGCACGCGCGTTTCTCCGAATTCCTGCTGGTCATGGTCGTTACGAACAAGGACGTCCCGATCCACAAGGGCGCCTCCATGCTGCTCGTCGAGAAGGGGACGCCGGGCATGGAAATCGTCCGCAACTGCGCCGTGGGCCCCTACGTCGAGCAGGGTGATGGCGTGCACGGTTACCTCCGCTTCAGCAATTGCCGTGTTCCGGCCGAGAACCTGCTCGGCGAGGAAGGCGGTGGCTTTCTCGTTGCGCAGACCCGTCTCGGTGGCGGTCGCGTACACCACGCCATGCGCAGCGTCGGCGTGCTGAAGAAGGCCATGGACATGATGTGCGAACGGGTGAAGAGCCGGCGCACCAAGGGGGAGCTGCTCGCGGACAAGCAAACGGTGCAGGAAAAGATTGCCGACAGCTATACGCAGATTCTCCAGTACCGGCTGCACGTGCTCTACACCGCCTGGCTCATCGACAAGCACAAGGAATACAACCGGGAAGTGCGCAAGGAGATTGCTGCCATCAAGGCCGCCACGCCGAAGGTGCTGCAGGACGTCATTTACCGTGTGATGCACCTGCACGGCAGCTGGGGCATGTCCGACGAGACGCCCCTGATGACCATGTGGGCCAACATCCCGGAACTGGGCGTGGTGGACGGTCCCTCCGAGGTGCACAAGATCACGGTGGCGCGCACGGTGCTGCGCGATTACGAGCCCTCTCCCGGGCTGCTGCCGACCTACCACACGCCCACGCAGCGCGAGGCGGCCATGAAGAAGTACGGCCACTACCTGGAAGACTAGGGCAGTTCAAGGCCTGAAAAACAGGGCATGGGCGCCGGCACCTCCCGGGACCGGCGCGGCCCGGGGAGGCACTCGTGAGGGATCAGCGTACGATAGCAGTCGTCGGTGGCAGCGGAGGCCTCGGTGCAGCCATCTGCCGGCGCCTCGCAGCGGAGGGGAACGCTCTCTGCATCGGTTACCATCGAAACGGCGACGCGGCCCGGGCGCTCTGCGACGAACTCACCGCGGCGAACGTGCCGGTGCGCAGCGCGGCCGTGGACCTGCGCGATCCGGCGGCCGTCGATGCCTTCCTGGCAGGCGCCGGCAGCGATGACTGGCCGCTCCAGGCCGTCGTCAATGCCACGGGGCCGGCGATACCGCTCTGCCCCCTCGTCGATGTTGCCCCGGAGCAGTTCCGGACGATCATGGAAACCGACGTATTCGGTGCCTTCCACCTGCTGACCGCCGCAGCCCGGCGCCTGCCGGCCGGTGGCGCGCTGGTACAGTTGCTGACGACCGCGGTGCTCCGGACCCTCGAGAACGACGGCATGTCGGGCATCCCCAAGACCGCGATCGCCGGCATCGTGCGCCAGCTGGCTCGGGAGATCGCCCCCGATGGCAAGCGGATCAATGCCGTGGCTCCGGGCGTCATCGACGTGGGCATCGTGCACTCTTCCTTCACGGCTGACGAAACGGCCCAGGGCGTGATCCGTCTCTGCCTTGACCGCACGCCGGCACCGCGTCTCGGGCAGCCCGACGAGGTGGCCGCGACCGTCGCCTTCCTGCTGAGCCCCGAGGCCAGCTACGTGAACGGACAGATCATCGGTGTCGACGGCGGCTACAGCGCCTGACGCCCGCCAGCAGCAGAGGATTAGAAGCTATGCCCAAGGCCCTGCCCCTCGCGCTTCTCATGACGTTACTTTCCGCCGGTACCGCGGGCGCTGACGACGCGCCATCGGCCGCCGCCGGGCTGGCGAGCCGGGGCGAGTCGCTATACCAGCGCCACTGCTCCAACTGCCACGGTATGGCCCTGCGCGGTTCGCCGCACGGCAGCGCGCTCCTTGGACCGGTGTTCCTCGACAAGTGGGGCGAGGCCTCCCCTGTCGACCTGCTCCGCTACACGGCAGCCAACATGCCCCCCGGCGGCACCGCCGTGCTGCGCAACCAGGATCTCGCGGCGGTAGTCGCGTTCATGCTTGAGCGCAACCGCGAGACGGCACCGGACGGGCTACCGCTGCTAGTCCCCGCGAGCCTTGCGCCGGCCGGTGAGGCAGGCACTGAAGCCGCCGGCGATGAGGGCTGGTTCAACTTCACCGAGGCGGGGACCATCGACCAGGCCGCCCGCAGCCGCGGCGGTTTTCGTGGGCGCGGCCTCGACAGCTTCTCGCCGGTTACCGAGGCCATGCTGGAAAACCCGCCCCCCGGCGACTGGCTGAGCTGGCGCCGGACCCGAGACGGGCACGGTTACAGCCCCCTGGCACAGGTCAACCGGGACACCGTCGGTGCCCTCAAGCTCGCCTGGGTGCTGGCCATGCGCGACGGCAGCAACCAGGTCACGCCCCTGGCCCACGACGGCATCCTCTACCTCACCCATCCAGGCAACATCGTCCAGGCGGTGGACGGCGCGACCGGCGAGGTGCTCTGGGAATACGCTTACACCTTCCCACCCGGGGCCAAGACGCTCGGCGGCCCCGTACGCAACATCGCCCTCTACGAGGACAAGCTGTTCCTGAGCACCTACGACGCGGCGATCGTTGCCGTTGACGCCCGCAGCGGCGAGCAGCTCTGGCGGACACCGAAGGCAGACTACCGCGAGGCCTACACGCACACGGCCGGTCCCATCGTCGGCGGCGGCGTCGTGCTGTCCGGCATCAATGGCTGCGAGCTGTACACGAAAGCCGGCTGTTTCATCACCGGCCACGACCCTGATACCGGCGAAGAGCTCTGGCGCACCTCGACCATTGCGCTGCCGGGCACTCCCGAGGGCGACACCTGGGGCGGCCAGCCGCAGGCCCTGCGCGCCGGGGGCGATGCCTGGATCGCCGGCTCCTACGACGCCGAGCTCGATCTTTTCTTCATCGGCACGTCGCAGGCCAAGCCCTGGGTGGCCGCAAGCCGCGGCATGAGCGCCCGGGACCAGGCCCTGTACACCAACAGCACCCTGGCCCTCGACCCGCAGACCGGCGAGATCGCCTGGTATTTCCAGCATGTGCCCGGCGAGACCATCGACATGGAGGTCGGCTTCGAACGGGTTCTCGTGGCTATCGACGGCAGGCCGGTCCTGCTCACCGTCGGCAAGGACGGCCTCCTCTGGAAGCTGGACCGGGAGACCGGCGCCTTCATCGCCGTGAAGGAAACGCTGCCGCAGAATATCTTTGCCGACATCGACCGGGAGACCGGCCACGTCCGCTATCGCGACGACATCCTCGCGGCAAAGATCGGCGACACGATCCAGGCTTGCCCGGGCATCTATGGCGGCCACAACTGGCAGGCCTCCGCCTACAGCCCGGAGACGGAGAGCCTAGTGGTCCCGTTGCACCAGCTCTGCTCGGACATGATCGGCCGCGAAGTACCGCTGGAGGAAGGTGGGGGCGGCTACGGCGGCGATTCTCGTACCTATGAAATGCCCGGCGCCGGCGGCAAGCTTGGCAAGCTCGCCGCCTATGACGTGCGCACCCTGGAGGAGCGCTGGTCCCACGAACAGCCCGCGCTTTTCCTCACCGGCGCCCTGAGCACCGGCGGCGGACTCGTCTTCATCGGCGACCTCGACCGCTACTTCAAGGCCTTCGACGTGGCTTCCGGCGAAGTGCTCTGGCAGACACGCCTCGGCGCCCCGCTCCACGGCTACCCGATCACCTATACCGCCGGCGGTAAGCAGTATCTTGCCGTGCCCACCGGTATCGGCGTCTTCCGGGCCCTCACCGCGGTCCTCTCCCCGGAGATCTACCAGCCGACGAACGGCCAGGCGCTGTACGTGTTTGAGCTGCCCGACGAGAGCTGATTCAACAGGCTCTTGGCAAACTCCCGGGCGGCTGTTTTTAGGGCACCCACCCCAATCGCACCAAACCGGTGCGGGGGCGGGATACTTCTCTCAGTCGCTCCCCGTCACACGCTTTGGGGGAGAAGTATCCCGCCCCCGCCCCTGACGCCTCGCGTACTTCCGAGGCGGATGCACTTCCAGAGCGGTAGGGACGGCTGCCAGAAGGTGCCCCCACCAAGCGTGTATCGGGGAGCGACTGGGGGCACCTTCCGGCAGCCGTCCCGGGAATCCCGCAGAGAGGCCGGATCGGCAGGCAAAAAAACCCCCGACCGTCACCGGCCGGGGCCTGAAATCCACTGATCGCGGTGCTAGTCGTCGTCCAGCCCGGTGCGCCCCGCCTCGCGGATGATCGGCTGGTACTCGGCGAAGGCCGGGCCTTCGACCGTGGCGCCGATGGTGATGCCGGCGTCCGTCGTGAGCGTGTGCCCCGTGGTGTAGCCGGACTCATCGCTGGCGAGCCACAAAGCGGCGTTGGCGACATCCATGGCGAGGCCGGGGCGCCCGTGAAGCGGTGACATCTCCGCCAGCGCACGCTCGGCACCGGCGATGTCGGTCGGGTCGCCGGTGAGTACGTTGGCCACCATCGGCGTCGCCATGCTGGCGGCGGCGATCGTGTTGACCCGCACGCCGCTGCGGGCGAGCTCGGTGGCGACACTCTTGGTGAGGCCGACCACGCCATGCTTGGCAGCGGTGTAGGCATGCGGGCCGAGCCCGCCGAGAATGCCGGCGGTGCTGGCCATCGTGATAATCGAGCCGCTCCGCTGCCCTGCCATGATCCGCGCCGCGTGCTTCATGGCGTAGAAGGTGCCGTTCAGGAGTACGTCAATGCTGAAGCGCCACTCCTCGCCAGGCGTGGTGGCCAGCGGCCCCACGGAGCCGACGATGCCGGCGCAGTGGAACAGCGCATCAAGGCGACCGAAGCGTTCGACGGTCGCATCGACGGCTGCGACCAGGTCGCTCTCTTCCGTGACGTCACAGTCCTGGTAGAACGTCCCCTCCCCCAGGCGTTGGGCCAGGGCTTCGCCGGCTTCGCGCTGGATGTCAACGATAGCGACCTTCGCTCCCTCGCGGACGAACAGCTCGACGGCTGCGGCGCCGATACCACTCGCGCCGCCGGTAATCAGCGCGGTCTTGCCTTCAAGACGCATTTTCTTCCCCTTCTCCGGTTCCTGATGCCTGCCATAAAGCGGGCATTGCGCTGCCGCGCTCAGCCCGCCTGGTTGATGAAATCCTGCGGTGCCCGCTGCCCCACCGTCGCCGCGGGCAGGTCACCCATGCCCTGGCTGCAGGACGGCTCCAGGCGCATCCAGTCGGTCAGACCGGTGCGGTGCATGATCTTCCACTCGCCATCGTGGCACTCGAAGCGGTCCACGTAGCGGCCGCCCACCAGGTAATCCATCTCGCTGTCATAGGCCCCGGGCCCGGCGAGGGGATCGCCCTTCGGTCGCATGAGATGGTAGGCGGTGAAATAGGTCTCGACCCGGGCCGCGTCGTCGCCATCAAACTCGATCAGCGTATTGCCGAGCTGGTGGTGTGTGCGGGCACAGGTCGAGAGGAAGCCGAACGCGAAGGCGACGAAGTCCCCGGGCTCCTCCGGCGACGACGGTGCCGAAGGGTCCGAGGATGGGCCCTCGTAGAAATGGTTGTGCCGGGAACCGGGGTGGAACACGCTGCGCAGGAGCGCTTCGTCCATGCGGTCGATGGCGCGAGCATAGCGGTGGATGACGTCCCTGATGGCCTCCCTGGCCGCGAGCTCTTCCGTTGTCATCACCATCCTTCCTCCCCGGCTCCCGGGTTTGCTTACTGCGTCAGTTGTTGAAGTTGTAGACCACTTCCACCCCGTAGGTCCGCGGGCGCCGCGTGGCGGCGTAGGACCAGAGGCCGGCGACCTCGTAACCGTGGGTGTAGGTGTCCTCGTCCGTCAGGTTGCGGCCGAAGAGGCTGAACTGCAGGTCGCCGACCGCGTAGTTGATGGACGCGTCCACCAGGCCCTGGGCGTCGTTTTCCGTCTCCGGGTTGTTGGTCGCCGTGGTGAAGTGATCACCGATGTAGCGGTAGGACCCCCGCAGCCAGGCGTTGCCACCGCCGACTTCCCACTCATAGGTGGCATCGATGGTGCCGGTCCACTCCGGTGCGCGCCGGAACTCGAGATTGCTGAGATCGACGACACTGCCTTCCGGATCCGTGTAGACGAAGTCGTCATACTCGGAGTCCAGGTAACCGAGGTTGGCGCGCAGGCTGAGCTTATCCGTCACGTAGGCCTGCATGTCGAACTCGATGCCCTGGATTGTCGCCGAGGACGGATTGATAACCACCGTCTTCTGGCCGGTATCGGTCTGGTCCGAGGGCAACTGCAACTCTTCCTGCTTGTCCTGGTAGTCCATGCTGAAGATCGTGGCGTTCAGGCGCACCCGGTTGTCGAAGAACTGCGACTTCACGCCGAGTTCGTAATTGTCCACGGTCTCCGGGTCGTAGGGCTGGATCGCCTCCTCGAGGCTCGCGACCCGGCCGTTGAAGCCCCCGGCGCGGAAACCCACCGAGTAGGTGGCGAAAAACATCACGTCCTCGCTGTAGTGGTACTTGAGGCCCAGGCGCGGCGTGAACTCGTCCCACTTGTCGCTCGGGTGCTCCGTGCGGCCCTGGGACAGCGTATTCACCTCGCCGAACTGCGCGGAAGTCTTCTCGTCCTCCGTGTAGCGCCCGCCGAAGGTCAGAGTCCACTTGTCGCTGAAGCGCCAGTCAGCCTCGAAGAACGCGGCGATGGACTCGGTGGTCTGGTTCGTGGTCTGCGGGATGTCGAGCACCAGGCCGGGCACTGCGAAGCCGATGTAGCTGCGCATGCGGCTCTCGTACTCCGAGTCCCAGTAGAACAGGCCGCCAACCGCGGTGAAGGCACCGCCGTTATCCCAGGTCAGGCGCACCTCGTGGCTGTCCTGCTCCCACTCGCCCGGGCGCTCCGTGTGGTAGAGCAGCTCGGGAACGCCGTCCCAGTCCTGCAGCGAGTCCTCATCCGATTCCCAGCGACCGTACACGTAGTCGAGGCGGAGCGCGTCGTTGATGTCCCAGCGTGCCTCCAGGATGTGGGTTTCCGTATCGAAGAACGCGTCCATGAACTGGGGCCGGATCTGGTCCACCGACGTAATGTTCGTCTCGAAAGACGGCGGCTCCGGCGGCACCCCGCCACCGCCGGCAACACCCAGACGATCACCGGTGATCGTCGTATCGAGGCTCGGGGAACAGTAGCCGTAGGCCGTGCAGAAGAGCTGGTCGGGGCGGGTGGCATTGACCAGCGCAGGCGTATCCTGGTCGAGCTCTTCCCGGTTATAGGTGTACTCGAGCTCCAGCGTATCGGTGGGCGTCCACAAGAAATTGGCACCGAGGTTGGTGTATTCCTGTCGGCCCTGGTCGCGGTTGAAGGTGACGTTGTCGTAGTAACCCTCTCCCTGGTCACGGAGCGATGCGGTCAGCTTCACTGCGAGATCGTCGGTGAGGGCAAAGTTGAAGATGCCGTCCAGGTAGTAGGTCTCGTAGTTCTCTGCGCCCGCGCGGAAGCGGCCGCCGAGCTCACCCGTGGGCTTGGTGCGCTCGATATTGATGAGGCCGCCGACCGTGTTGCGCCCGAACAGCGTGCCCTGCGGACCGCGCAGTACCTCGACGCGGGCGAGGTCGATGCTGCGCATCAGCGAGCCGGCCGTGGAGCCGATGAACACGCCATCGATGCTGACGCCAACGGCGGGGTCGAAGTTCTTCTCGAGGTCAGCCATGCCGACACCGCGGATGAAGATGGCAGCGGTGCCGCCCGGGCCCTGGCCGGTGTCATCGATGATCAGGTTCGGCGCGATATTCGCGAGGTCCTGGATATCCCGGGCGAACTGCCGCTGGATTTCCGTCTCGCTGAGGGCGCTCACCGAGATACCGACATCCTGCATGCTCTCCTCGCGTTTCCGCGCGGTAACGGTGATTTCCTCGAGCACACCCTGCTGGGCCTGCACGACCGGTACGGACGTGATGGCGACACCAGCCGCGGCCAGCGCGATAACCAGTTGCTTCTTACCGTTCTTCATGGGGCTTGCCTCCTCGGCGGTACATCGTTGCTGTTATTGCTCTGTATTTATTGCTGTCGTTCCGTGGCGGAGCGCCCGCAGGCGCCCGTGCGTCAACCCGGCGCCACCAGCGGGGTGCCATTCACCGGGTTGAAATAATGGATCGTCACGTCCCGCTGCCTGATGCGCCAGGTGCCGTCGCGTCGTTCGACCAGGTCTTCGTAGGTCGCGCCGACGATCTGGCAGACGCTCTCCCCTGCCAGCCGGCCGACGCAGTCGACGTCACAGACGGCGCGGGCGCGATCCGGGGACTCGAAGTGGATCACGTTGTTGGTCGTGAGGTGATGGCTCTCGTCCCACGCCGGCCAGAGCACGTCCCTGACGGCCTCCCGGATCCCGGCGTGCCCCTCGAAGGCACCGAAGGGCGGGCCTATGTTCCAGGTGCAGTCCTCCCACCAGATGGCGAGGAAACGGTCGAAGTCCCGCTTGTCGAAGCCGTGACAGTATTCGGAGGCCAGGTCCACGATAGCCCGGCGGCTCTCCAGCTGGTCAATGCGGGCCAGCAATGCCTCGATGGTGGCGGCATCTGCGCTCATGTCTTGCTCCCCTGCCCTGTTATGGTCCCGTCGGGCTTATCTCAGGCTTGGTAAGACGAGTTGCTTGTTTGTGTCTAGCAAGTGTATCCGACCCGCCCGCGGGGTCAAGCGCCTCGCGGCGAAAAAATCCCGTTCAGCGGTCGCTGTCGAGCGTGGCCCACGGACCTGCGGGCGCCATGAGCGAAGGGTCTTTCCGGCGGGTATCGCCCACCGCCCGGGCGACCGGTGCGAGTTGCAGCGGGAACTTGAGCACAGGGGCAAACAGGGGGTCGTCGACAGCCACCGGGCTCTCGTTATCGAGCCAGCGCAGCGCTTCCTCGCCGGCCAGCAGCACGGGCATGCGCTGGTGCCAGCGACGAAAGGCCGGGGCGGCGGCCGTGGTCACCAGGGTGCAGGAAAGGAGCGGCGCGCCGCCACCGTTCCAGACATCCCAGAGCGCGGCGACGGCAAGAGCCTCATCGCCATTGGTGATCAGCCAGGGCACCTTGCCCTTGCCCTCCCTGCGCCACTCGAGAAAGCTGCTCATGGGAACGATGCCGCGCTGCCGGCGGAAGGGCCCGCGGAACGCACGGCTGGTGGCGAGGTTCTCGCAGCGCGCATTGAACATCGCGTAGCGTTGGTCCAGCGCCGGCGCCCAGGAGGGCGTCAGCCACCAGCGTGCCTCGCCCGGTCCCTCGCGGCGCAGCAGCGTTACCGGCTCCGTAGGCGCGACGTTGTAGCGGGCTGGGGGCAGTGACACGGCAAGCCCCAGGCTGTCAATCAGGGCTGAAAGCCCCGGGGTCTGGGCGATGTTGAAGCGGCCGCACATCGTCAGCGCAGCGTTGCCGCCAGGAGCAGCAGGACGAGCGCCACGGTGGCTGCCAGGGCCATCCCCCAGCTGCCGAGCACGAGCTCCAGCGCACCGAGTCGACCCGGCAGCCCGGCGCTCCCGACTCCCGCTTGCCCCCCCGCGGTGTCGGTTCCCCGCCGACCGGGCAGCGGGATCGGTCTCGGCAGCCCGCGGGCCAGGAGCAGCGCCAGCGCGGCAGCCAGCAGGTTGAACGCCGCAACGGCGGTCACCGCCCCGAGGGCCGCGCTGCCGCCGCCCAGGCGCCAGCCCAGGGCCGGCACGACAAGCAGGGCGAGCGCGGCAAGCGACAGGCCGACACCGTTGCAGCGCCCGGCCAAGAGCAGCAGTGCGCCCCGACTACCCGCGGCCGTCGCGGCAAAGGCCGCGACGATCGGCGACGACGCCAGCGCGCCGGCCGCATCGGCCACGGAAGGCACGAGGGCATGATCGACCACCTTGGCGAAGAGCAGGGCCACTTCGAAGGCCGCGAGGTCTCCGAGCACCAGCACGACAACCACGGCGGACAGGCGCCCGGGGGGGGCGCCGGCGTCGCTGAGCCGTGCCGCGAGCAGCGCATAGGTAGCGAGCGTGACACCGGCGAGGAGCAGGAGCAGGTCCGACGCCAGCAGCGCTGCGCCCAGGGCCCCCTGTCCCAGTAACAGGCAGGCTCGGGCGCGTGGCCCGGGGCGGGCGGGCCCGGCGGGCCACAGGACCCGTGCGAAGAACAGCGCGAGAAGCGCGATCACGGCCACTGGTGGCGTGCCACGCACCAGGCCGGCCCCGAGCATGACCCAGGGCAGCTTCAGGGCCTCACCGGGGAACAGTGCCGCCGCGGGCAGGAGCGCCGCGAGCGGTGGAAGCCAGCGCCGACCCACGCCGGGCACGATCGGCAGGAGTGGCAGCGCCAGCAGGGGTGCGAAGACGAAAAGCATGACCGGGTTCACGGTGCGTAGAACTCCCGGCGTACCACGAGCGTCGCCCACTCCTGCGGGCTGTAGGGCACGGCCGCGAGCAGCCCCGCAAGGAGCACGAGCACTGCGGTGACCACCGGGGGCGCCAGCAGCGCCAGTGCGGTTTCGGCGCGGGCGCCCGCGGGGCGCGGGGGCCAGGACCCGGCGGGAGCCCGGAACCAGGCCCGGTGCAGGATCGGCAGGAAGTAGGCCGCGTTCAGGGCGCTGCTGCCGGCGAGGACGACGACGGCCCAGCTATCCCCGGCCTCCAGCGCGCCGAGACCCAGGTACCACTTGCTGATGAACCCGGCCATGGGTGGCAGCCCGACCATGCCCAGCGCGGCGACGGTGAACGCCGCGGTCGTCAGGGGCATGCGCCGGCCTACCCCGTCCAGTTCGCTCACCTTGTGCAGGCCCAGGGTCTCGGCGTAGTTGCCGGCGCAGAAAAACAGCGTGATCTTCATGAGACCCTGGTGTACCAGGTGGACGATGCCGCCTATGCTGGCCAGCGGCCCGACGATCGCCACCCCGAGGGCGATGTAGGACACCTGGGACACGGTCGAGAATGCCAGCCGGCGTTTGAGGTCGTCCTGGGCGAGGGCGCGCAGAGAACCGTAGATAATGGTAAACGCCGCTACCGCCGCTAGCGCATCGATCACGCCGAGTTCGGCTGCGTACTCCACCCCGAACACGTCGTAGACGATGCGGATGATACCGAAGGCCCCGGCCTTGACCACGGCAACCGCGTGCAGGAGCGCGCTGACCGGCGCCGGCGCCACCATGGCCCGGGGCAGCCAGCCGTGAAGCGGCACGAGCGCCGCCTTCACCCCGACACCCGCCACGAGCAGGAAGAAGATCGCCCCGAGCACCGGTGCCGGCGCAGTGGCACCGTCGACGAAACCGCGCGGCGTGAAGGTGAGCGTGCCCACCTCCGCGTACAGCCACGCCGTGCCGAGCAGCAGCGCCGCCCCGCCGCCGATGGTGTAGGCGAGATAGCGGTTGCCCGCGGCGCGGGCCACGGGCGTCTCCCGGTGCACGACCAGCGGATAGGTGGAGAGGGTCAGCAGTTCGTAGAACAGCAGGAAAGTCAGCAGGTTGCCGGCCATGGCAACGCCCACCGTCGCCGTGACGCAGAGGCTGAAGAAGCCGAAGAAGCGCGCCCGGTTCGGCGAGTCTTCGAGGTAGCCGATGGCGTAGATCGTGGTCAGGAACCAGAGCTGGGCCGAGAGCGTGACGAAGAGCAGTGCGAGCGAGTCGGCGCGCAGCGAGAACGCGATCCCGGGCAGCAGAGCAAAGGAAACGGCATAGCTCACGCCCCGGGAGACGCCCCAGAGCATCACCGCTACCAGAAGGAGCTTGACGGTCGCGCCCACGAGGTTGAGCGCGCTGCGAAGGCGCACCGCCCGCTCGGGCAGGAAGAAGATCACCACCCCCGGCAGGAGCGAGCTGGCGAGAACCGCCAGGGGTACCAGCGCGTGCTCGTTCATGGCACGCCCCCGAGAAGGGCGAGCAGTGGCTGACCGAGAAAGCCAAGGCCGACGGCGCCGCCGGAGAGGGCCATTGCCGCCCATTCCATGCGCCGCGGGAGCGCCCTGGCATCGGGACGGTCACTGCCGCCGAAGGTATGCTCGATCAGCTTGAAGATATAGACCGCCGCCAGCAGGCCGCCGAGGAGCACCACGGTGACCAGCCACCACTTGCCGCTGGCAATAGCGGCCTGCAGCAGGAGCCACTTGCCGTTGAAGCCACCGCTCGGCGGGAGCCCCATGAGGCTCACCCCCGCGAGCGCGATGGCGCCGGCCGACACCGGCATGTGCTGCACGACGCGCTCAAAGCCGTCGATGCGGTCGTGACGCGCGCGGCGGGCCAGGTTGCCGACGGCGAGAAACAGCCCGGCCTTTGCCAGCACGTGGGAGACCAGCAGCAGGGCAAAGGCTCCGTAGGCCTGGAGCCCGGCCACTGGCACCAGGGCCAGGGCGATGAGCAGATAGCCGAGCTGCGCAACGGTCGAATAGGCCACGAGCAGTTTGGCCCGGGACTGGAGTACGGCCTGCAGGGAACACCAGAGCACGCCCGCTGCCCCTAGGGCCGTAAGCAGCTCGCCGGCCAGCGGCCAGGCGCCATCGTAGATCGAGAGCCACAGGCGCAGCACCAGGTACAAGGGCGCCTTGACCACCAGCCCGGACAGCGCCGCGCTCACCGGCGGTGTCGCGTTGGCGTGCGCCGGCGGCAGCCAGAAATGCAGCGGAAACACCGCCGCCTTGAGCAGCAGGCCGGTTATCATGAGTGCGAACGCCAGGCGGCCACCGGGCAGGCCCGCGCCCTGCCCCGCCAGCTGCGCAAGATCCAGGGTGCCGGCAGCACGGTAGAGCAGGGCCACCCCGAGCAGGTAGGCCAGGGACCCGGTGAGCGTCGCCAGGAGATAACGCAACGACGCCGCCAGCGCGGCCGGCCCGCCGCCCAGTGCGGCCAGCGCGACGGCGGAAAGCCCAAGTAGCTCCAGCGTTACGTAGAGGTTGAACAGGTCCCCCGCCAAAAAGACACCGTTCAGGGCAGCGAGGCACAGGAGGAACAGGCCGGTAAAGTAGCGCCGTTCCGGTCCGCCGTAGGCCGCGCTGGCGTGCAGCGCGATCAGGGGGGCGACAAGCGCAGTGACCAGCACAAGGACCACCGAGAGCCCGTCGGCGCGCAGCGCGATGCCGAGCGGTGCCCCCCAGCCACCGACATCATGGGTGGCTGCACCGGCTGCCGGCAGCGCCCCCGCCAGGAACAGGGCAAGGACCAGGTTGCCCGCCGTGCCGACGCCCAGGACGACGCGCTCGCCCCGCGGTGTAACCAGGGCGACGAGGCCGCCGGCGAGGGGCCAAAGGACCAGCAGCGGCAGCAGTGCAGCCGTGCTCATGACGACCCCTGCCCGCCTCCGGGCTCATCGTCCACAGCCGGTACGGCCAGGCGCAGCAACAGGTTGAGTCCCAGGGCCGTCGCGGCGACAGCGACGACGATGCCGGTAATGACCAGGGCCTGGGGCAGCGGATCGCCCGGCGCTGCCCCTGCGACGAGCACGAGGAACACGCTGCTGCCCATGACGTTTACCGCAAGCAGGCGGCGCAGAGGGTGCGCCGCGACCACGAGGGCGTGGAAGCCCAGGCAGAACAGCCCGCAGCCCAGCACCGCATAGAGCGCCTGCCCTGTCACGGCCCACGGTCCTCCAGCTCCCCGGTACCCAGGAACAGGGCGACCAGTGTCACGGCGATGGAGAAAAGCGCGACGCTCTCGATCAGCAGGATCAGCGTCCCCGCGTGGGCGGGTGGCAAGCCGAGCAGTACCCCGCCGGCGCCAAGCGTTGCGGCCGCAACGGCGAGGAACACCCCCACGCCCAAGCTGGCCAGGGGCCAGAGGCGGTGCTCGAAACGCCAGAGGAAACGGTCGCGCCCGGCAAGAAGGGCGAGAATCCCCGCGGCAGCGAGAAGCGCGCCACCCTGGAACGCTCCACCGGGCCGCGTGGCCCCCGCCCACAGCAGGTAGAGGGCAACGAGGACAAGCACAGGCAGGAGCAGCGAGGCGAGCTCCCGCAGCACACCGCCGACCGGCGCGCCGCCCCGGGGTGGCGCCAGCGGCGCCAGGCACCGCACCCCGGCGAGAGCGACGAGCAGAACCACGAGCTCCAGCAACGTGTCGTAGCCACGGAAGTTGAGCAGTACGGCCGTCACGGGATGGCTCACGCCGCTGTCAGCGAGGGACCCGGCGATAAGTGCCGGCACGTCCCGGCCCGGCGCCACGGGCCGGGTCACGGTCCACGCCAGCAGTGCACCCAGCCCCGCCAGCAGGAGTGCGAGCGCTGCGCTGGCCGGGCCCTTCATGGCTGGTCCTCGTCGCGCTCGCGCAGCCGCGCCACCGCGGCCATGAGCAGCGCCCCGGTCAGGCCCGCACCGATCGCCGCCTCGGCGAGGGCGACGTCCGGAGCCTCCAGCCGCATCCAGGCAAGGGCCAGCAGCATGCCGAAGGCCACGAAGAAGACGACCGCAGGGAAGAGCGCCTGTGTATACAGGGCGCGCCAGGCCGTGAACAGGAGCGCGACAGCCAGGAAGAGGTCGGGCGCCGGCGGCAACAGGTTCATCGCTGCCATGGCTCGACTCCCCGGCGCAGCGCCGCGCGGGCAATGACGTGGGACACGGAGGCACTGGCGAGGAGTACCAGGCACCAGGTGACGAAGAGCTTGGCCGCTACCGCCGCCGAGCCCGCCTCGAGGGCCAGTCCCAGGAGCAGGAAGCCGAGGCCCACGTTGTCCGCCTTGGTCAGCGCGTGCAGCCGCGCATGCACGTCGGGAAAGCGCAGGAGACCGACGGTGCCGGCGAGAAAAAACAGCGCGCCGAGCACCATGCAGGCCAGTGCCAGCCAGTTCATTCGCCCTCCTCCCGCGGCTGCCAGACGCGGCGCACGAACGCGACCGCGGTAATCGCGGCGAGCAGCGCGAAGACCAGCGCGACATCCCTCAGGGCCGGCATGCCGCGCGTATCGGCCTCCATGGAAAGGAGTGCCACGGCCGTCGTGCCGAAGAGCTGTGTGCTCAGCATGCGATCGGCGGGCGTCGGCCCGGCGAGCACCCGCCAGAGGCCGGCGAGGAGATTGGCAAGAAGAAACAGGGCCAGCCCCGTATGCACCGCGTCGAGGTTCACGGAGAAAAGACCCGTGCCAGCCGTGCCTCGAGACCGGCGAGGGCGGCCTCGTGCCCCCCGGCCCCGTCCAGCACATGGACCCAGACCGTATCATCGCGGATATCAGCGCTCAGCGTCCCGGGCGTCAGGGAAATACTGTTGAGAAGGAAGACCCGTGGCAGCCCGGCAGGCAGCTCGGTGTGAAAAGGGACAAGTGCGGGCGCCAGGCGCAGGCGCGGGGCCAGGGCCCGCCGGGCAACGTCGACCGCGCCAAGCAACGAATGCCAGGCAAAGTAGCCCAGGAAAGACAGGACCGGGAGCAGGCGGAAAGCCAGGGGCGGCAGCAGGCGCAGGCTCAACCAGGTCGCCAGCAGCACGGCCGGCACGCCCAGGGACCAGCTTCCCGGCTCGAAGGCGGTAAGTACGCCCCAGAGCAGCGCGTAGAGAACGGCGCGGAAGGCGCCGGCACGAAAGACGACAGTACTCGAGACAGCGGGCACGTCAGCTCATCGACAGCGAGAGGATGGCTGCCAGCATAGACTGCGGTACGAAGGCAGGTCAAAGAGACCTTGCGAGGTAGTGAGGTAGCTGGGATGGCGGTGGGGGAGGGATTCGAACCCTCGAACGGTTTCCCGTTACACACTTTCCAGGCGTGCGCCTTCGACCACTCGGCCACCCCACCGGAGGGCGCGCATCATAGCAGCTTACTGGCGATGGAGTCGATACTGCGGGGCCTTCCCCGGCACGCTGCTGCGCCAGGGGCTGATAGCGAGACCGCCGCGGCGCGTGTACAGCGCCTGCACCGCCAGGGTCTCCGGTGACAGGGCCGCGGCAAGGTCGAGGAACATGCGCTCGACACATTGCTCATGGAAGTCCTGCTGCTCACGGTAGGCGACGAGATAGGCAAGCAGCGCGCCGCGGTTCAGCCGCGGACCCCGGTAGCTAATGACTACCGTCGCCCAGTCCGGCTGTGCCGTGACCGGGCAGAGGGAGCGCAGCAGGTGGGAATGCAGTGTTTCCTCGACCTGGTCCTCGGCATCCACCCGCAGCAAGTCCAGCGCGGGGGCGTCAACCGGGCCGGCCAGGGGGGCCTCGTCGATACACTGCCCCGGCGCGGCCATCCCCTGGAAGGCGGGGTCGTCGAGGCCGGCAAGGGTTACCGTGACCGCGCCGCCGGTGGCCTCGCCCAGGTCCCGCGCGATGGTCTCGCGCACCGCCCCGGCATCGGCGAAGATGCTGCCGTTGAAGGCATTGAGGTAGAGCTTGAGAGACTTGGACTCGACCATCCGCGGTGAATCCGCTGGCACCTCGATGCGTCCAAGCGCGACCCGCGGCCGGCCGCCGGCCTCAAGCCAGGAGAGTTCGTAGGCGTGCCAGACATCGGTACCGCTGAACGGCAGCCTACCCGCCCCCAGCCCCAGGCGCGCCCTGCCCTCGCTGCGCTCAATAGGAAAAAGCAGCGACGGGTCGTACTGCGTGCTGCCGCTGACCTGGCGCCCAAGGGGACTTTGACGATCCATGGCGTGCTACTGCCTGAGCCGCTTGCCGCTGGACAGGAGGTGCATGGCGTAGAAAAAGAGAAGCACCGTGAAGCCGGCGATCATCGCG
Source organism: Pseudohaliea sp. (assembly GCF_054552115.1). NCBI lineage: Bacteria > Pseudomonadati > Pseudomonadota > Gammaproteobacteria > Cellvibrionales > Halieaceae > Pseudohaliea > Pseudohaliea sp. Next base: position 53,000 of record NZ_JBTOLW010000025.1, read on the forward strand.
AAGGCGAAGGCCACGTTCACGTCGGACACGCCGAGGACACCGTAGCGGAAGGCATTGACCACGTAGACCAGGGGGTTCAGCTTCGACACGCCGGCCCAGAACTCCGGCAGCAGGTCGAGGGAATAGAATACGCCGCCGAGGTAGGTGAGCGGCGTGAGGACGAAGGTGGGGATGATGCTGATATCGTCGAAATTGTTGGCGAAAACGCCGTTGATGAAACCCGCCAGGGCGAAGAGCGTCGCGGTGAACAGAACGACGAGCGCAACGATGCCGATGTTGTAGATGGGCAGGCGCGTGAAAAACAGCGACACGGCCGTGACGATGAGCGCGACCAGCAGCCCGCGGGCAATGCCCCCGAGGAGGAACCCCAGGAGGATCACGTAATTCGGCGTCGGCGAGACCAGCAGTTCCTCGACACTGTGATTGAACTTGGAGCCGAAGAAGGAGGACACCACGTTCGAATAGCTGTTAGTGACGATGGCCATCATGATCAGACCCGGAACCACGAACTCCATGTAGCGGAAGCCGCCCATGTCGCCGATGCGAGAGCCGATCAGCGAACCGAAGATCACGAAATAGAGCGACATCGTGATGGCCGACGGCAGCAGCGTTTGCGGCCAGATCCGCAGGAAACGGCGGATTTCCTTGCGCAGCAGGGTCATGAGGGCGATGTACTGTTCCCGCGGGCTCATGCAGCGCTCTCCACCAGGTTAACGAACATCTCCTCGAGGCGGTTGGCGCGATTGCGCATGCTGGTGACCCGCACGCCGATGGCGCTCAGTCCCTCGAAGACCTCGTTCACGTGCTGCCCCTTCTCGACCTCCACCTCGAGGCTGTGGTCATCGACACGGCGAATTTCGAAGCCGGGAAGCTCCAGCGGGTCGGGGAGCGTTCCGGCGCTGTCGAGAATGAAGACCTCGCGGTGCAGGCGCCGCAGCAGGTCGCGGATCGAGCTGTGCTCGACGATCTCGCCGTGGTTGATGATGGCGATGTTACGGCAGAGCGCCTCGGCCTCTTCCAGGTAGTGGGTGGTGAGGATGATCGTCGTGCCTTTGCGGTTGATCTCCTGCAGGAAATCCCACATGGAACGGCGCATTTCGATGTCCACGCCGGCAGTCGGCTCATCGAGGATAAGCAGGCGCGGTTCGTGCACCAGCGCCCGGGCGATCATCAGCCGGCGCTTCATGCCGCCGGACAGCATGCGCGAGGCGCTGTCACGCTTCTCCCAAAGACCCAGGGCGCGCAGGTATTTCTCGGCGCGCTCCCGGGCCAGGGGCAGCGGCAAGCCGTAATACCCCCCCTGGTTGACGACGATGTCGCCGACCTTTTCGAACATGTTGAAATTGAATTCCTGCGGCACGATGCCGATGAACTTCTTGGCGCCGGGAAAGTCGATGTCGATATCCACGCCATAGACCTCGATGCTGCCCCCGGTCTTGGCCACCAGGGAGCAGATGATGCCGATAGTCGTGGATTTTCCGGCACCGTTCGGGCCGAGGAGCGCGAAGAAATCCCCCTGCTCCACCTGCAGGCTGATACCCTTGAGGGCCTCGAAGCCGCCGGGGTAGGTCTTCTTGAGTGCGTCGATTTTCAGAGCCGGGACCATGAACTACCCTTGTGTTGAGAACGCGAACAGCAAAACGATCAGGAAAGCCCCCCATTCTACCCGCAAAGCGCGGGGGCCTAGAACCGGAGTGACCATGGACGATGTCGAATACGCAGAATACTGCCGGGGCCTCCTGGAGACTTTCGCCCGGGAGTTCCTGGAACGCACCCGTGAACTGGGGCCGCAGGATGGCCTGCGGGAGCTGGCCCTGGCCTTCGGCGAGGTCGCAGCCGGGGGTGCCGATTACTACGACCGGGGCCGGGAACTGGTTTCCCGCCTGTTCACGGTCTACCCGGAATTCGCCCCGACTTTCCCGCGTGAGTTGCTCTGGGTCTTCGGTGGTGAATGCCTTCACTACATGCCCGACGAGGAAATCGCCGAGTTCGAGCGCCGACAGGAAGATAGTGCTTGACGCTCACAGGCACCCTTCATACAATGCGCCGCTCTCGACGAGAGGTCACAGCGTCCCCTTCGTCTAGTGGCCTAGGACACCGCCCTTTCACGGCGGGAACAGGGGTTCGAACCCCCTAGGGGACGCCATTTTTCCTGCGGGAATAGCTCAGTTGGTAGAGCGCAACCTTGCCAAGGTTGCAGGGGGGGCGCCCAGCCTCGCCGGTACCGGCGACCAACCAGCGGTCGGTACGAAACACGGAGCGCGGGAATAGCTCAGTTGGTAGAGCGCAACCTTGCCAAGGTTGAGGTCGCCGGTTCGAACCCGGTTTCCCGCTCCAATCCTCAACACCCCTACAGGTCCTTCGGCCGTAGCTGCCCCTGCCACTCTGGCAGTCCGCATGGCGGCCGGGGTGAGCGCGGGATACCTTCCTCCCCAAGAATGGACCGGGGGAGAAATGAGAGAAAGGGCCCCCACCCCCCCC
>NZ_JBTOLW010000026.1:0-54851 GCF_054552115.1 Pseudohaliea sp.
GCACGGGCAGACGATCTACTTCTTCGACCCGTCGGGGAACCGCAACGAGGTGTTCGCCGGCGGTGACTACACCTACCCGGACCACCCGGTGGTGACCTGGGACGCGGCGCAGCTGGGCAAGGCGATCTTCTACCACGACCGGCAGCTCAACGAGCGCTTCCTCGGCGTCGTGACCTGAGTCGTGACCTGAACAGTACCTGCCCCCATCCATTCACCAGGACGTGAGCGATCCATGGAAGAGGTAAAGCACTTCATCGCCGGGGAGTACCGCGAGTCCTCCCTCGGGCGCACCTTCGACAACATCAACCCCTGCAACGGGGAAAAAATCAGCGTGGTCCACGAAGGTGGCGAGGCAGACATCAACGCCGCCGTGACCGCTGCGCGCGACGCGCTGACCGGTGCGTGGGCCCGCATGCCCTCCGAGCAGCGCACGGAGGTGCTGCATGCCGTTGCGGACGGGGTCGAGAAGCGCTTCGACCAATTTCTCGAGGCGGAGTGCCTCGACACCGGCAAGCCGCACAGCATCGCGCGGCATATCGACATCCCGCGCGGCGCCGCCAACTTCCGGGTCTTTGCCGACGCCGTCCGCAATGTGCCGACGGAGGCCTTCCACATGGAAACGCCGGACGGCACCGGCGCCTACAATCTCGCCGTTCGCAAGCCCAAGGGCGTGATCGGGGTCATCAGCCCCTGGAACCTTCCCCTGCTGCTCATGACCTGGAAGGTCGGCCCGGCGCTGGCCTGCGGCAATACCGTGGTCGTCAAGCCGTCGGAGGAAACCCCGACCACGACGGCACTCCTCGGCGAAGTCATGAATGAGGCCGGGGTGCCGCCGGGCGTGTTCAATGTCGTGCACGGCTTCGGCCCCGACTCGGCCGGGGAGTTTCTTACCCGCCATCGCCAGGTCGATGCGATCACCTTTACCGGCGAGACCCGCACCGGTGAAGCGATCATGCGCGCGGCCGCCAGCGGGGTGCGCGACGTGTCCTTCGAGCTGGGCGGCAAGAACCCGGCGCTGGTCTTTGCCGACTGCGACATGGACCGGGCCATCGAAGGGACCCTGCGCTCCGTCTTCGCCAACTGCGGGCAGGTCTGCCTGGGCACGGAGCGCGTCTACGTGGAGCGTTCGATCTTCGACGAGTTCGTGGGCCGCCTCGCCGAGGCCGCCGGCCGCTACCGGCTGGGCCGGCCCGAGGACCCGGAAACGGACATGGGTCCCCTCGTTTCCCACGAGCACCAGCGCAAGGTTCTCTCCTACTACGAACTGGCAAAAAAAGAGGGCGCCAACGTGGTGCTCGGCGGCGGCGTGCCGGACATGCCCGGGGACCTCGCGAACGGGGCCTGGGTGGAGCCCACGATCTGGACCGGCCTGCCGGAGAGCTCGCCCATCGTCCGCGAGGAGATTTTCGGCCCCTGCTGCCACATCCAGCCCTTCGACGACGAGGAGGAGGCGATCCACCTCGCGAACGACACGCCCTACGGCCTCGCCGCCGCCATCTGGAGCCGGGACGTGTCCCGGATCCTCCGGGTCACGCCGCGTATCGAGGCGGGCATCACCTGGGCCAACGCCTGGTTCCTCCGTGACCTGCGCACGCCCTTCGGCGGCTGCAAGGCATCGGGTATCGGCCGCGAAGGCGGCGTCCATTCCCTCGAGTTCTATTCCGAGCTCCAGAACATCTGTATCAAGATTTAAGCGAGGCAACTGCATGGCAACCCTGGACAAGGCAACGGTCGAGAAGCTCGCGGAGCAACTGGAGAGCGCCGAGCTCGAGGCGCGGGACGTCCTCAAGGTCACCGACGACTACCCGGCGATGGATTACGAGGATGCCTACAACATCCAGTGGGAGATCCGCCGCCGCAAGGAGAGCCGCGGCCATCGCATCGTCGGCATGAAGATGGGGCTCACCTCCTGGGCGAAGATGGCGCAGATGGGCGTCGAGCAGCCCTGCTACGGGTTTCTCGCCGACTACTTCAGCTGCGAGAGCGGCTCGGCCATCGACACGGCGAAGCTGATTCACCCGAAGGTGGAGGCGGAGATCGCCTTCGTCACGAAAGCGCCGCTCCGGGGCCCCGGCTGCCACGTGGCCGATGTGTTCGCCGCGACGGATTTCATTCTCCCCGCCGTCGAGGTCATCGATTCCCGCTACCGCGACTTCAAGTTCGACCTGGTCAGCGTCTGTGCCGACAACAGCTCGTCCTCCCGCTTCGTGACCGGCGGCCGGCGGCTGCCGGTGGATGCCGCGGACCTGACCACCCTCGGCGTGGTCATGGAAAAGAACGGCGAGATCGTCGAGATGAGCACCGGCGCCGCCGTGCTCGGCAACCCGGCGGCCAGCGTGGCGATGCTCGCCAACATGCTCGGTGAACGCGGCGAGGAGCTTCCGGCGGGCACCTTTATCATGACCGGCGGCGTGACCGCCGCCGTCGCCGTGGAGGCCGGGGACGTCATCAACGTCCGCTACCACGAGCTCGGCAGCCTCTCCATGAGGTTCGTGTGAGCAGTGCGGTGACAGGCGCCTTTCGCGCCGGCGTCCTGCTCGTCCTGGCCGGGCTGGCGGCCTGCGAGGCACCGCTGCGACTCGACGGGGTCGAGGCCACCCGCTCGGAGCCGATCAAGCGCTACGATACGCTGCAGGGCGCCGCCTCCAACGGCGAGCAGCTGGTGATGGTCAGTTCTGCCGGGGCGGCGCTGGTCTCCACCGACGGGGGCGAGAGCTGGCGTCGCGACGAGCTGCCGGGCGCCCCCTCCCTCATCGATATCGCGGCCTGCCCCGGCGGGGAGGTCTTCGCCCTGGATTCGGGGCGGCAGGTCTGGTCCCTCCTCGGCGATGGCCGCTGGGAAAGCGAGGCGCTGCCGACGCCGGAAAGCACGCTGTCGATCCATTGCGCGCCCGGCGGCCGGCTCTGGGTGACCGCGGGCTTCGCCACGCTGCTGCAGCGGCCCGTTGCCGGTGGCGAGTGGGTGGAGGACAGCCTCGGCGACGACCTGCAGTTCACCCGCATCAAGTTCGTCGACCCCGACCACGGCTTCGCGGTGGGCGAATTCGGCACGGTGGTCCGCAGCAGCGACGGCGGTGCCAGCTGGGACTACCTGCCGCCGATTCCCAATGACTTCTACCCCATGGCCGCCGACTTCCTGGACCGCGAGACGGGCTGGGTCGGCGGGCTCGACGGCGTTGTCTGGCAAACCACGGACGGTGGACAGCACTGGGTGCGCCAGGAGACCGGCAGTGCCACGCCGATCTACCGCATCGAGGCCACCGATGCCGGTGTCGTCGCCGTGGGCGGCGCCGGCAAGTATTACGAGTACGCCGATGGCCGCTGGGTGAAACCCGGCAACGCGCCGGAGGTGCTCGCCTATTTCCGGGCAGTCGAGCTGCTCGGCAACCAACGAATCCTCCTGGCGGGGGCCGGTGGCGCCATGGCGCTGCTGGACCGGTCCGCCGCCGATCGATCCGGGGCGGGGAGCTAGCCAGTGAACAGGTTCAGTGTCATCAGCAGGTTTTTCCGCCTCATCGAGGTCTGGGTTTTCTATCACCCTAAGACCTTTCTGACCGCCATCCTTCTCGCCACGGCGTTCTTCGCCACGCGCATCCCCTATGTGCAGATGTACTCGGATTTTGCCGACCTCCTGCCCCAGGAGCATCCGTACATCCAGCTGCACAACGAGGTGAAGGACACCTTCGGTGGCGCGAACAACATCGTCATGGCGCTCTCGGTGCGCGAGGGCGACATCTTCACCACCGAGACCATGGAGCGCATCCACGAGCTGACCCAGGGTGTGGACAGCCTGCCCGGCGTCAACCACAACCTCGTGCGCAGCGTGACCCACCGGACCGTGCGCAAGACCTGGCTGACCGAGATGGGCACCATGAACTCGGAGCCCTACTTCGACCCGCTCTACCCCGAGCTCACCGCGGAGGAAGCTGCGGCACTGCGTCTCGATGTCATGAGCGACCCGTCGGTCTACGGGCTCCTCGTCTCCCCGGACCTCAAGTCCGCCCTGATCAAGGCGACCTTCAACGAGGGCCAGCTCGATTACGTGGCGATCTTCGAGCAGCTCAACGAGCTCAAGGCCTCCGTGCTGGCCGCGGACGGGCCGGCGGTCGACATCTATACCACCGGGCAGCCGGTGCTGCTCGGCTGGGTGTACAGCTATCTCGGGCAGATCATGCAGATCTTCCTGCTGACCCTGGCCATCCTGACCACGCTGCTGGTGCTCTACTTCCGGACCCGGGTCTATGGCATCGCGCTGCCGCTGGTGGGCGTCGCGATTTCCGCCACCTGGGGCCTGGGGATCGTTTCGCTGCTCGGCTACAACCTGGACCCGCTGACCCTGGTGATTCCCTTCCTGATCACCGCCCGGGCGATGTCCCACGGCATCCAGCTGGTTGAGCGCTATTACGTCGAGCTGCCCCACGCGAAGGACAATCACGACGCCGCCCGGCGCACCTTCGAGACGCTGTTCCGGCCGGGCACGCTCGGCATCATCTCGGACGCCGTCGGCCTGCTGCTGATCGCCCTGGGCTCGTCGCCCATCAACGTCAAGCTTGGCATCTATGCGTCCATCTGGGCCTCCACGGTCGTCATCACGGTGCTCATGGCCGTGCCCCTGCTGCTGTCCGTGCTGCCCATGGCGCGGCCCCGGTCCGAGGCTGCCGGCAGCGGGGGCGGCGCCTTCCGCGCCGCCGCGAACCTGGTGATCAGCCGTAAGGGATCCGCAGCCATCATTCTCTCGGCCGTTGCGGTCTATGCGGTGGGCGGCTACCTGAGTTCGAAGGTGCAGATCGGCGAGTCGGAGCCTGGCTCACCCATCCTTTATCCGGACCATGACTACAACGTGTCGTCCAAGAACATCAACGACAACTTCCCGGGCTCCGAGGAGATGTATGTCGTGGTGCGCACGGACGAGCCGGGCGGCATCAAGCGCCCCGAGGTGCTCAACGCGATCCGGGATTTCCAGCACCACATGCTGGCCGACCCGGACATGGGTGGCAGCCGCGGCATCACGGACCTCGTCCTGCAGGTCAACCAGATCCTGCATAACAACGACCCGCGCTGGGCCATCATCCCCGATGAGCCGAGCTATGTCGGCGGCCTTCTCTTCGCCTACATGGCCTCCAGTCCCATCCCGGGCGCACTCAAGGAGTTTGTCGATACGGACGAGCAGACGGCCAACATCGTCTTCTTCTACAAGGATCACAAGGGCGAAACGCTCCGCCGTGCGATCCATATGGCCAAGAGCTGGATCGAGGATCCGGCCAACCAGGTAGAGGGTATGGAAGTCCGCCTCGCCGGCGGGCCGATCGGCGTGACCGCCGCCATCAACGAGGCGGCCTACCAGAGCAACCTGGTGATTATCCCGGCGGCGATGGCGATCATCTTCCTGTTCGTGACGCTCTTCTACTGGTCGCTGCACGCGGGCTGGCTGATGCTCATGGTGATGACCTTCTGCACGGTCGCCACCTATGCCTACATGGGCCTCGTGGGCATCGGCATCGACGTCAACACCGTGCCGATCATCGCCGTCGGCATCGGGGTGGGCATCGACTACTCGATCTACATGATGGACCGGGTCCGGGAAGAGACGGCGGCGGCCGCCGGCGACCTCGAGACGGGCGTGCGCAATGCCATCGCGACCACCGGCAAGGCGATCGCCTTCACCGCCACGGCGCTCATCGGCGGCGTGGTGATGTGGGCGCTCGTTTCCAATCTCCGCTTCCAGGCCGATGCTGCGCTGCTGCTGGTGGTCATGCTGATTCTTAACGCCTGGGCGGCCGGCAACCTCGTACCGGCCTGGATCATCCGCTTCCGTCCGCGCTTCATCGCCCGGGCCAGGCCTCACCACGAGGACGATGAAGAGCAAGAGCAGGAGTCCGCGGCCCTGCCGGCCGGTGCCTGAGCCACCGGTGGGGTCGCATTGCAACGTTGTGCGGTACCACGACAAAGAGGGAAAGCCATGAAAAATAAGGTTAAGAGACTGGCCGTCGCGACATCGACGGCGCTCCTGGCGGCCGTGGCCGCCGGTGGCACGCAGGCGCAGGGCCGCTGGGACACGGCGGGTTTCATCGAGAATGCGACCTACTACCGCGACGGCTTCGGGCTGTCCAAGTCGCGCAACACGGCGCAGTTCGAGTTCAGCAAGGAATTCGGCAAGCGCGTCGGCCTCAGCAACTTCCGCGTCAGCGGGACGCTCCGCGCCACCTACGATGCCGTCTACGACCTCAACAACGATGAGTGGGGCGACAGCGCCGGGGGACCGCGCAGCTTCGAGAACTTCGGCAGCACGACGGCGCAGGCACTCTTCGGTGGCAACGGCAACTCACCCTGGGGCGCGTCCATCCTGGGCAATGCCGGCGCGGCCGCCGGCAACCCGATCCCGCCGGGTTTCCTCTTCGACGTGTCGCAGAACCCTAACGAGGGGCTCAAGGTGCTCGGCGAGGACTTCCACGACCCCAATGGCGGCGTCACCATCGGCGTCCCGGTCCGCCCCTGCAACGTGGACAGCCGCGGCTGCGGTCTCGACAACTACATGGAGTTCGATACCAACGACCTGCGCTACCCGGACTTCAACGATCAGCTCGATTTCGTGCGCGAGCTCTACATCGAGGGCAGCATCCCCACGGGGACCATGTCCGAACTCTTCCTGCGGATCGGCAAGCAGCAGGTGGTCTGGGGCCGCACGGACCTGTTCCGCGTCCTCGACATCATCAACCCGGTGGACTACCAGCGCCACAATATCTACGACGAGCTGGAGGACATCCGCATCCCGCAGTGGATGGCGACCGCCGAGTACCGCTTCGGCGCCGTGGGCGGCTTCGACGACCTCAATTTCCAGGCCGTCTGGAACTTCGACGAGTTCCGGCCGAACAACCTGGGCCAGGGGGGCGGCCCCTACAACATCCTCGACGCGGCCTCCTTCTTCCGCGCCATGAACAACTGCTGGGAGAACGGCTGCACGGTGTCTAACTTCGTGCCGGCCGCGGCCATCGGCCTCACCGACGACCCGGGCCTGCTGGCCGCGGATTTCGCGCCGGGCGTCATCGGTATCCGCGACGTCGATATGCCGAGCTGGGAGCTCGGCAACACCCAGGGCGGCGTGAAGCTCGAGGGCGTGTACAAGAGCGTCGGCTTCTCGCTCAATTACTACCACTACTTCCAGCAACTGCCGGTGCTGCGCGGCGGTATCCCCGCGATGAACGCCTTTACCGGCGAGGTCGGCAGCTGGGATCACCTGATCGCCTTCGATGTCAACTTCCCGGAGGTCGACCTCTTCGGCGGCTCCCTGGATTTCTACATCGATCCGATCAAGTCGGTGTTCCGCGTCGAGGCGGCCTACACCCAGGGCGAGGAAATCCAGAACACGCTCGATCCGCAGCTCTTTTCGGAAACGGACATGTTCCGCTGGGTGCTGGGCTGGGACCGCAACACGTTCATCCCGTTCCTGAACAAGACCCGCGCGTTCCTCATTTCCGCCCAGGTCTTCGGCGAGCACGTGCTCGACCACGAGCTGGAGCAGCGTCCCCTCGGTGTCGCGGGTATGCCGAACTGGGAGGACAACTACATCGCGACGCTGCTCATCAAGGGCTGGTACAAGTCCGACACGATCAGCCCGCAGGTCATCATGGCCTGGGATTACGAAGCCGGTGCCGGGACCATCGCACCCTCCGTGGACTGGCTGATCAACGACAACTGGCGCCTGCTCGTAGGCTTCAATATCAAGGTCGGTGATGGCATGGGTGACCAGTCCTTCGATGACTGCCGGACCTGCAACCCGTTCCCGCCGTTCACGGCATCGCCGGCGCATGCGAACCCGCTGCAGTCCGGCTCCGTCGGCCTGTCCGGCATCGAGCCCCTCGGCCGCTTCCGCGCCGGTCCGCTGGGCAGCGCCAGCCAGGAAGACGAGTTCCAGGTCACGCTGCGCTACCGCTTCTGATTCAAGATAACGACAGGGAGATAACCATGATGTTCAGGAAAACACTGCTTGCTGCCGGCATCCTGCTGGCCGGCGCCACGGGGGCCCAGGCCGCGACCATGGAAGACGTGGAGCGCTCCTTCTACCCCTACGAGAACGGTGTGCCCACCGTCGAGGGCCTGACCCCGGGCACCGTCGTCAGCGCCGCGAATGTGGACCAGTTCAGGGACGCACTGGATCCGGCGCTCTACCAGCACATCAAGGACGGCTGGGTGGAGGTCACCGTGGGTGAAACCACGTCCTTCGACCTCCACCCCAACTATGTGCAGGCGACCCGCGACGCGGTCGGCGAGGTGTCCCTCGGCGACAGCCTGGGCCAGATCAACGGCTTCGTGGCCGGCCGGCCGTTTCCGGAGGAGCCCTCCCTCGATGATCCGCGCGCGGGCGAGAAGCTCGCCTGGAACTATCGTTACGGCTACAACTGGGGTGACAACGCCGCCATCTATCCCTTCTACTGGCGCTACCGGGACCTGGAGTCCGGCAAGGTGGAGCGGACGATCAAGTTCAACTTCCACTTCCTCAACTACATGCACCGGGTGAACCAGCCGCCGGTGCCCGAGTTCGAGGACAATCCCTCGGAGCTCTTCCGCGCAATCTACGTCCAGGTGCTCGAGCCCTTCGACGTCAAGAACACGCAGCTGCTGATCCACCGGCACGATGATGACCAGCTGGCGGACAACACCTGGCTGTACCTGGGCTTCCAGCGCCGCGTGCGCCGCCTGGCCTCCGGCCAGATCACGGACTCCTTCCTGGGCTCGGACCTGATGATCGAGGACTTCGAGGGCTACAACGGCCGCCTCTCGGACATGAACTGGACCTACAAGGGCACGGAGAACGTGCTGCTGCCCTTCTACAACCACAACGACATGGAGCTCGCGACGGACCTCGAGGACCCGGAGGGCTACCAGTTCGTGGATTTCGCCGGCAAGGGCAACTGCTTCCCGGAAATCACCTGGCAGCTGCGCAAGGCCTACGTGCTCGAGTCGGATCCGGTGGACGACAACCACCCGATCAGCAAGCGCGTCCACTACGTCGACGCCCAGACCTTCACGCTGCCGCGGACCCTGATCTACGACCGCAAGGGTGACCTTTGGAAGTCCTGGACCATCGGCCAGGCGCACCCGGATCACCACCTGCCCAAGAACAAGGGCACGGGCGTGTCCATCGACGACGCGTTCTCGATGATCGACGTGCAGGCCTCGCACTGCACCACCGGCCAGTTCAAGGGCCAGGTGGATCCGGAGCTCAACCCGGTCAAGCTGTTCAGCGTGCAGAACATGCGCGCCACCGGCCGCTAGGTCCATCCAGGCCGACTGGCTCCCCTGCCGCCCGGCGGCGGGGGAGCGTTTTTTCTGTCCCCGACAGGCAAAGGACCATGAACGAACCGATCGACCTCAAATTCTTCTTCAACTTCCGCAGTCCCTACTGCTACATCGCCTCGAAGACCTTCCTGCCGGCCTTCGACGAGTTCAACATCCGCCTGCACTGGCGTCCGCTGGGCGGCTGGTCGGGCCGTTCTTCGCCGGAGCGGGCGAAGGTCAAGGTGCCGCTGACGCGCCAGGACGTGCGCCGCATCACGGCGAAGATGGGCATTCCCATGAACCCGCCGCCGATCAGCACCGACCCGACGCGGGCGGGGGCGGTGTCGCTCCTCGCCGAGGAGCGCGGCCTGCTCCGCGAGTGGATCGTGGAGACCATGCGCGCCGAGTGGGCGGAGGGCCGCGACATCGGAGACGAGGCGGTGCTCCTCGACGTGGCCACGGCCATCGGGCTGGATGCCGGCGAGACGCGCGCGGCCTGGGAGAGTGCCGATAACCTCAAGCGCCTCGATGAGCATTGGGCCGAGGCCGAGAATCTGGGCCTGATCGGCGTTCCCAGCGTGCAGATCGGCGATGAGCTGTTCTGGGGCAGTGACCGCCTCGAATACATCATCGATCACCTGACGGCGCTGCGCGCGCGCCGGATCTGACGGCCGGTCCCGAGTCTCCCATGCAGGTCTTCGAGCGAACTGACTGCCCCTTCTGCTGGAAGGTCCGCCTGGCTGCGGCGGAGCTGGGTGTTGCGCTCGACCTCGTGGCGTCCCGGCCGGGCGAGCCCCACCCGGAGGTGAGCCGGCTCAGCCCCACCGCGACCGTGCCCGTCCTCAGGGACGGCACCGTGGGGATCTGGGAGAGCGCCGTCATCTGCGGGTACCTGGATGAGCGAGCCTCCGGCGGCCTTTACGGGCGCAGCCCCGCGGCGCGCGCCGCGGTCCGTCTGTTCGAGGCGTACTCGGACCGGCTTGCCGCAGACGGGCTGCGGGACGCCGTATTCGAGCTGCGCAGCAAGGCGCCTGGCGAGCGCGATGACGGTCGCGTCGAGCAGGGCCTCGCCCTCTGGCGGGAGCGGCTGGTCGACCTCGCTGCGCGGCTGGGTGACCGGCCCTGGTTCGCCGGTGATTTTTCCCTGGCGGACTGTGCGCTCGGCCCGCGCTTCGGTGTGGCCGAGGCCTATGGCATCCATGTCTTCCGGGACCATGACAACCTCGCTGCCTGGTTCGAGCGCCTGAAAGCCCGCCCCGCCTGGCAGCAGGCCTACCCTGCCCGGTTCATTGGCCTCGAGCGAGGCTGAAACAGAGGAACAGAGCATCATGGAAACGTCGCAGATCGAGGCCCTCGGCCTGGAACTCTACGAGGCCCTGCGGGGCTGCCGGCCGGTGGCGCCGCTTACCGAGCGCTACCCCGACATCGCCCTCGAGGACGCCTACCACATCAGCCGGGCCATGCTCGCCCTGCGGGAGCAGCGCGACGGCGAGCGGGTCATCGGCAAGAAGATCGGTGTGACCAGCAAGCCCGTGCAGGACATGCTCGGTGTCTTCCAGCCCGATTTCGGCTTCCTCACGGACGCCATGGCCTTTGGCAACGGCGCGGAGATACCCGTGGCCGGGCAGCTCATCGCGCCGCGCGCCGAGGGCGAGATCGCCTTCCGCCTGCGCAGGGACCTGGTCGGCCCGGGCGTGACCGAGGCCGAGGTGCTCGAGGCTACGGAAAGCATCATGCCCTGTTTCGAGATCGTGGATTCGCGCATCGCGGACTGGAAGATCCGCATCCAGGACACGGTGGCGGATAACGCATCCTGCGGGGTCTACGTCCTTGGCGACCGGGCGGTGGATCCCCGGGATTTCGACCTGCCGAACCTGAAAATGCGCATCTACCACAATGACGAATTCCACAGTGAGGGCCTGGGCAGCGCGGTGCAGGGCAACCCGCTCACGGCGGTTGCCTGGCTGGCCAACACGCTCGGCGAGTTCGGCATTCCCTTCCGCGCGGGCGAGATCATCCTGTCGGGTTCCCTCGCGCCCCTGATTCCCGCCGCACCCGGCGATCGCTTCTCCCTCGAGCTCGAGGGCATCGGCGGCTGCCAATGCAGCTTCCGCTGAGCGGGCCCCTGGGACGGAAACAAAGCCACGGCATTCCAGCGAGAGAACACACCATGAGCCAGAAAGTGAAGGCGGCCATCATCGGCCCGGGCAATATCGGCACCGATCTCCTGACCAAGGCCATGCGCAGCGAGTTCATCGAACCGGTGTGGATGGTGGGCGTGGTCCCGGATTCCCCGGGGCTGGCCCGGGCGAGAGAAATGGGCCTGAAGACCACCGCCGAGGGCGTGGACGGTCTGGTGCCGCATATGAAGGAAGACGGTGTACAGGTGGTGTTCGATGCCACCAGCGCCTACGTGCACGCGGAGAACAGCCGCAAGGTCATTGAGCAGGGCGCGGTGATGATCGACCTGACGCCGGCCGCCATCGGCCCGTTCTGCGTGCCGCCGGTGAATCTCGCCGAGGCGGTCGCGGCGCACACCATGAACGTGAACATGGTCACCTGTGGCGGCCAGGCGACGATCCCCATGGTGGCGGCCGTGAGCCGCGTGCAACCGGTGGAATACGCGGAGATCGTCGCGACGGTGAGCTCGAAGTCCGCCGGCCCGGGCACGCGCAAGAACATCGACGAGTTCACGCGCACCACCGCCCGGGGCATCGAGAAGGTCGGCGGCGCCGCGCGCGGTAAGGCCATCATCATCATCAATCCCGCGGAGCCGCCGCTGATCATGCGCGACACTGTCCACTGCCTCACCGAGCGCGCGCCCGACGAGGCGGCGATCCGCGACTCGGTCGAGGCGATGCTGGCGGAAGTGCAGCAATACGTCCCCGGCTACACCCTGAAGAACGGCCCGGTCTTCGACGGCAACCGGGTGTCCCTCTACCTCGAGGTGGAAGGGCTCGGCGACTTCCTGCCGAAGTATGCGGGCAACCTCGACATCATGACCGCCGCGGGGCTGCGCACCGCGGAAATGTATGCCGAAGAAATCCTCGCCGGCACCTTCACTCCCGGCGCCGACGCGGCCTGACGCAAGAGGACACGACCATGGACCTTTCCGGCAAGAAGATCACCGTGCACGACATGAGCCTGCGCGACGGCATGCACGCCAAGCGCCACCAGATCTCCGTGGAGGAGATGGTGGCCATCGCGACGGCGATGGATGACGCCGGTATCCCGATGATCGAGGTGACGCATGGCGACGGCCTGGGCGGCGCGTCCGTGAACTACGGTTTCCCGGCGGCGAGCGACGAGGAATACCTGCGCGCCGTCTGTGGCGCGGTGAAGCGTACGAAGGTCTCTGCCCTGCTCCTGCCCGGCATCGGCACCGTCGACCACCTGGAGATGGCGCTGGACTGCGGGATCTCGACGATCCGCGTGGCTACGCACTGCACCGAGGCCGATGTCTCCGAACAGCACATCACCATGGCTTCGAAGATCGACGGCCTCGACACCGTGGGCTTCCTGATGATGGCGCACATGGCGACGCCGGAACAGCTGGTGGAGCAGCTCAAGCTCATGGAGGGCTACGGCGCTAACTGCGTGTACATCACCGACTCGGCGGGCTACATGCTGCCGGACGATGTGACCGCCCGCATTGCGCTCGCCCGGGAGAAGCTCGACCCGGCAACGGAGATCGGCTTCCACGGCCACCACAACCTGGGCATGGGCATCGCCAACTCCCTGGCCGCGGTGGAGGCGGGGGCGACGCGCATCGACGGTTCCCTCGCCGGCCTCGGCGCCGGCGCCGGCAACACGCCGCTCGAGGTGTTCATCGCGGTCTGCGAGCGCATGGGCGTGGAAACCGGCGTTGACCTTTTCAAGGCCATGGATGTCGCCGAGGACCTGATCGTTCCGCTCATGGAGCACATGGTGCGGGTCGATCGCGATTCGCTGACCCTGGGTTTCGCCGGCGTCTACTCCAGCTTCCTGCTGTTCGCCAAGCGCAGCGCGGAGAAATACGGCCTCTCCGCCCGGGATATCCTGGTCGAGCTGGGCCGCCGCGGCACCGTCGGCGGCCAGGAAGACATGATCGAGGACCTGGCGCTCGATATGGCTCGGGGCCGCGAGGCCTCGTGAGCACGGGCCGCGCCGGGGGCGAGGCGGTCACCGTCGTCGTTTCCCGGCGCGTGCGCCGGGGCATGGAGGAGCCTTTCGAGGCGCTCAGCGCGGCGATGACCGAGCGCGCTGCCGCTTTCCCCGGTTACCTCGGGGCGACGATGTTCCGCCCCGCGACGGCGGATGACCCGGAATACCGCATCGTCTTCAAATTCCGTGACCGGGAAACGCTGGCGGCCTGGGAGTCCTCGGCCGAGCGCGCGGAGCTGCTCGGTGAGATCGAGGCATTATTGCAGAAGCCCAGCGGACGCGAGGTGCTCTCCGGCATCGTCACCTGGTTCACCCTGCCGGGCCAGAACCCGGTGCGGCCACCACCCCGGTACAAGATGACCCTGGTCAGCTGGCTGGCGCTCTACCCCGCGGTCACGCTGGTGTTCCTGCTCTTCGGCGACCTGCTGGCGCGCCTGCCGCTGCCGCTGCGCACCCTGCTGGTGACCGCGGTGGTCATGCTGCTCATGAGCTACGTGCTGATGCCGCGGATGACTCGCTGGTTTGCCTTCTGGCTGTTTCCTGCTGACCGCGACGACGGGCGCTAGAAGCGCCAGCTGTACCCCACCGCCAGGATGTCCTGGTGCATGGTCAGGTCCGCCTCGCCGCCGCCGAAGGCGGGCGGGATGGAGCCGCTGCCCCGGCCCGTGTTTTCGAGGGCGCGCGTGTAAGCGAACGTCCACTCACCTCCCTCTTCGCCGCGCGGCCGCCAGCTCGCGCCGATGCTCGCGTGCTCGTCGATCACGCCCGGGGCGAGGATATTGATGAAGGTCTCGTTCTCGGGAATCGGCTGGTCCATGGTGCTGTAGCCGGCGCGCAGGGTGAGCGCTTCGTTGACCCGGTAGCGCGCGCCCAGCTTCCACACGTCGCGGTCCTCCCAGCCGAAACCGGGCCCGTTGTCGGCGCCGAGGGGCACGCCCGAGAGCAGCGGCGCCAGCGAATTGGCGACCGCGGGAATCTCACCATAGCGGATGTGCTGCCAGTCCGCCGCGACCGTCAGCGCGGGCGTTGCCTGCCAGCTGAGGCCCGCGCCGTAGGTCTCGGGGATATCGAAGCTGCCGCTGTCGGCGAACAGCCCCGCGTAGTCCTCGAACTCGTCCATGGAGAGTTTCGACGACCAGGTCGCGCCGAGCGCCAGGGTCGGCGCGACTTGCCCGACCCAGCCGATCTTGACGCCCCAGCCGGTGCTCTCGTCGTGGCCGAGGTCGGTGACGGCGCCGGGTTGGCTGCTGAACACGGGGTTGTCGAAGGGCCCCAGGCCACGCGCCTCGAAGCGCTGGTAGGCGCCGGTGACCGCCACGCCGAGGCTGTGGTTGCCGTGGCGCCAGGCGAGAGACGGCGTCAGGAAAACCTGGGCGAGGTCGACGCCGGCGGTGCCCGTGCCGCCGTAGGCCGCGAAGGGGTTGCTCTCGTAGCCGGTGTTCATGCCGCCGTTGCCGTAGAGTGCGACGCCCCAGCTCAGCCCGCGGTCGAGGCGCTTCGTATAGCCGAGCGCCGGCAGCAGGAACCAGGCATCGTCGTTGCCGTCGTAGCTGCCATCGGCGCCGAAGCCGTTGCCGCTGATGCGGGCGCCGCGGTCCGGCCGGAACCAGGTGGCCTCCACGTCGAAGCGGTCGCCGACCAGCGCCGTCCCGGCGGGGTTGGTGGCCGCGGCCAGGGCGTCCTGGGGCAGCGCGATGCTCACCCCGGCCATGCCCTGGGCGCGCAGGCCCACGCCGTGGGTGAAGTAGCCGTTGGTGGCCGAAACGAGGGGGGCGGCGAGTGCCGGCAGCAGGGCCAGGGCGCGGAGCGGTCGAAGCATGGGTAACTCCTGGTTCCAGGGTTGAGCGCCGGCAGCAAACGCTCCCGGGCGATGGCGGCGCGAAGCCTAACGCGGCCAGGAGCCCGGGGAAAGACGGATTCTTTCTATGCTTATGCCTGCGCCCGGGCGGGCATTCAGTTATCCACGGTGAGCAGGTATTCGGCGACGGCAAGCCGCACCGCCGGGTCGAGGTAGTCCTGCGGCGGCATCTCCGGGAAGCTCGGCCGCTTCTTCACCGGGTCGGCGATGTAGGCGGCGATACCCTCCGGGTCACCCCGGTACATGGCCTGGATCATCTCCACCGGCGGGCCGATGAGGATGCCCTTGTAGCTGTGGCAGCCGGTGCAGATACCGAGGTAGGTCAGCTTGCCCTGCTCGGCGGGGTCGATCTCCCGCGGCGGCACCGGCTCCGGCAGCAGGTAGTTGTCGATGTTGTCCGTGTTGGCGAAGGCACAGTCGGCGAAGTCGCCGAGGCCGACGGTCGTGTAGCGGTGGCGGTTGCGGATGCAGCTGTCGCGCACCTCGCCGGCGCGGACGATGTCCGGCGTGCCCCGGGTCATCGTCGCGAGCATGAGCGCGCGCACCTCGTCGATGGTGTCATAGCCGTTGTTGAGCATCAGGTTGTCGAGGATTGCGACCTGGTCCGGGGCCGGGTCGGCGTCCGGATCGGCGGTGATGTTCGAGGCGTTGGCGTGGTCCACCACCAGGATGCCCGCGGTCCGGTGGTCGCGGATGATGTTGTTCTCGATGACGACCTCGTCCGCGGCCATGATCAGCACGCCGGTGCCCGCGGGGATGCCCGCCACCGTGGAGCCCGGGGCGCCGAAGTTCGGCGTGTTGTTGTCGACGATGAAGTTGTCGCGGATGATCACGTCGCGGGTGGTCTTGATCGGCAGCCCCGGCGTGATGAAGGCGAGGATGCCGCCGGTGTTGTGATGGACGTAGTTGTTCTCGACGATGGCGTGGCGGCTGTTCTCGATCTCGATGCCGGCGACGGAGTCGAACACCTCGTTCCCGGCCACGTGGATGTTGTCGCTCATGCCCACGTAGATGGCCGCGTCCTCGATGCCGGAAACGACGTTGTCCTCGACGATGCCGTTCTGCCCCAGCTGCGGGAAGATGCCGTAGACCCCGGTGTCGATGATCAGGTTGTTGCGGATCTCGAAGTTGTTTCCCGCCTGCCCCATGATCCCGTTGCCCTTGTAGTGGGTGATCTTCAGGTTCTCCACGACGATGTCGTTGCCGGAATAGAGGATGGCGTCGTTGAGGCGCTTCTCCCCCTCCAGGGTCGGCCAGTTACCCTGCTCGATGACGCCGATGAGGCGGATGCCGTCCTTGTCGATGTAGACGGTCTCGGTGTAGGAGCCCGGGAAGATGCGGATCGTGTCTCCGGGCTCGGCGGCGTTGACCGCGGCCTGGATCGCCTCGCCCTCGCGCACCTGGTGCACCGTGCCGCCGGAACGGCGGGCGGCCGTGGCCCGCGGCTTCGCATCCGGCTCGGCGCTGCGGAAGCCGCCGCCGTAGCTGCCGCCCTCGTCGCTGGCCGCGATGATGGTGGTGGATTGCTGCTTGCCGACCCAGAGCCCGCCGCCGAAGGCGACGGCGAGGACCAGCAGCGCCAGGATGAGTTTGCCGATTTTCATGGGGCATCTCCCGTGGGGGTGGGGGCCTCGCGCGCGCTGCGCCCGCCGGCGCTGAGGCCGGAGGGCACCTGTTTCGGCACGCGGGGCAGGAAGCGTTCATCGGTCAGGGTGCGGAGGAAAGCCACCAGCTGGTCGAGTTCCCGATCGGCCAGGTCCGGGCTGACGATATGCCAGTGCAGCTGCAGCGCCTCGTCCTCGGGGACCGCGTGGCCGCGGCCGCCGTTGTAGAAGGTGACCACCTCTTCGAGGGTCTCGAAGCGGCCCGAGTGCATGTAGGGCGCGGTGCGGGCAATGTTGCGCAGCGTCGGTACCTTGAAGGCGCCGCGCAGCTTCGGGCTGGAGAAGGTGGCTTCGGCGCCGATGTCGCGGGCGAGCCCCGGCGGTTCCGGGCTGCCGATCACCGCCACCTGCTGGTTGGTGAACAGCGGTGGCGTGTGGCACTCGGCGCAGCGCGCGACGAAGGAGCGGAACACGTTGAGGCCGGCAAGCTCCTCGGCATCGAGGGCGTCGTGGTCGCCGTGGGCATAGCGGTCGTAGCGGCTGTTCAGCGACACCAGGGATGCCTCGAAGGCCGCCAGGGCCGTGTACACCTGCGCCGTATCGATGGGGCCGCTGTCGTCGCCGAAGGCGGCCCGGAACAGGGCCGGGTACGTGGCGTTGCTGCGCAGCGCCGCGAGCAGGTCGGCGGGGTTATTGCCCATCTCCTCGGGGGCGTAGAGGGGCCCCGTCAGCTGCGCTTCGAGGGAGCCGGCGCGCGCGTCCCAGAAGAAGTGCTGCAGGAAGGCGCTGTTCCAGAGCGTCGGTGCCCCCCGCGGCAGTGCCTCGCCGTGCCGGCCGGCGCTGCGCCCGCGTCCGTCGGCGAAGCCGAGGGCCGGGTCGTGACAGCTGGCGCAGGACAGTGTGCCGTCGGTGGACAGGAGCGGGTCGAAGAAGAGATAGCGGCCGAGGTCGATCTGCTGCGCGGTGAAACCGTCGCGGCGGGGCGGCAGGCCCGTACGCGTGCCGCCGACACCGCGGCCCTGGAGAGAGGGGTACGGGTCATAGAGCGTGACGAGGCGGCAGACATCCCCGGGCAGCTGCTCGAACCCCGGCGGGCACCGGTCGCTAAGGCGGAAATTCCCGGCAGAGACCGGCAGCGCAAGACACAGGAGCAGCGCGGCGAAGCGCCGCGGCCGACAGCGCTCCATGGGTCCCCCCGCAACCGGCGGGCGCTACTGGTTGGCGGCCTTGTATTCGCGGACCTGCGTGTTGAAGTCGCCGGCCACGGTCTCCTCGGCGGAAACCGCCTTGTTATAGGCCTCGACAGCCGCCGTGTAGGTCTCCGCGGCCGCATCGCGGGCGTCCTCGGTCTCGGCATCCTTGCCGGCTTTCCTGGCCGCCTCGATGCGTGCCTCCACGCACTTCATATAGTCCATGTTGGCTTCCTGGAAGGACTTCACCGCCTTCTGGCCGGCGAGCATCTCTTCCATGGATGCGTTGGCGCCATCGGGCAGCGCCGGTGCCTCCGGTGCCGTGCAGTCCGCGTGCGCGCCGGCACTCGCACAGAGCGCCACTACCAGTGCACAGGTTGTCCTCTTCATTGCAATTCCTCCCGCTTCTGGCCCCTTGCTCGGTGTCGAGGCCTGTCCTTATTCAACCCTCACTATCCGGGGGGGTCCCGGTCAGTCGCCTGTTTTGCCGATCCAGAGTTTCGACAGTCCGAAACGGGCTTCGAGGTCTCTGGCCACCGCCTCGGCGGCATCGCGGGTGGCGAGCCCGACCACGCGCACGCGATAGAGGGTGCGCCCACCGCTCCGCGCATCCTGAATCACCACCTCCCCCTTGTCCACCGTGAGGCGGGACGCACGGGCCGATGCATCGCTTCGCTGTGCGTAGGTTCCGAAGTTGACGAACCACCCGCCGCCGGCGGTTGCGGACTGCGCGCTCCGGGCATTCGCGGCGGCTTTTGCGGTGGCTTTCGCGGCGGCCTTTGCCGCGGCGGCTTCCTCCCTTGCGCTTTCGAGGGCCGCCGTGCGCTCCGCCAGCTGCTCGCGGGTCTGAGCCAGTTCGTCTTCGAGCAGCGCGTACTCGCCCTCGAGCGAGGCAAGGTCAGCGGTCAGCGTCTGCAGCCGCGCCTGCAGTCCCCGTGCTGCCGTGCGGTCTTCCTGCGCCTCTTCGGCGGTCGGGCGCCGCGCGAGTTGCGCCTGAAGGTCCCGCACCTGCTCCTGCAGGGTGCTGCGCTCACGCAGGACACCCGCGCCTCCCAGTGCAAGGAGCGCGAGGGCGAGCGCGCCGACCGCCAGCGAGGCGATGGGCCAGCGCCGGCGGCTCGCCGCTGGCTCCTCCCGGGCCGCCGTGGAGGCGGTCGCCGTCGCGACCGGCGGTTCGTCCATCGGATCAGCGTCCATGGGGTCAGCGTCCATCGTGCTCGACTCATCCCCCTCCGGGGGAAGCATCCACTCGTCGTCGTCCGAGTCGCCGAGGTACGGATGCTCGCTCAGCTCCCGCTCCACCACGCGGTTGAAGGCGTCCTCGTCGTCACCCGGCGGCGGGTTGAAGGGCTTCTCATCGTCATCCGGCAGGGGCTCGAAGGGTTCCTCGTCGTCATCGGGCGGCTGGTCCCAGGCATTCTCGCCGTCCCGGGGGGCCTCTTCCCAGTCATTCTCCCTGGCCATGGGGGCGAACTCCTCCGGAGCCTTGCCGGTCGGCGCGCCCGTCGCCGGCTGCGGCGGGGCTCCCGGTGGCGGTGGACTGGCGGGGGGCTCGCTCCCGGCCGGGAGCTGTGATTCCCAGCCGCCCTCTTCCCAGTCATCGCCGCTGTCCCAGGCGGGCGCCGGTTCATCCCAGTCGTCCGCGGTCTGCCAGCGCGACGAGTCTTCGTGGTTGTCCCGGCCCTGCGCCTGCCCGCGGCTCAGGTCGGCGGCGGCCGGCGACGCCGGTGGCCCGGGG
Source organism: Pseudohaliea sp. (assembly GCF_054552115.1). Lineage (NCBI taxonomy): Bacteria > Pseudomonadati > Pseudomonadota > Gammaproteobacteria > Cellvibrionales > Halieaceae > Pseudohaliea > Pseudohaliea sp. Next base: position 19,810 of record NZ_JBTOLW010000026.1, read on the forward strand.
TCCGGCCAGGACGCGGGCCCCGCATCCTCATCATCGCGATCGACCAGGGCTGCGCTGTCTTCTGTCTCCGGGTCGTTGCGGACACCGGCGCGCGGGGGCGCTCCCCGGGTCGGTCCGTCCCGGTCCACCACCTTCCCCGGGCCGCCGTCGTCCCGGTCCAGCCAGCGATCCTCATCGAAGGGCGTCGCTTCGTCATCTCTGTCTGCCATCGCACCACCCACGGGGCACTGTTCGCGTTCCGATGGTACCCAGTGGCCTCCGGCGGCGCCAGCATTCCCCGACGCTACGGCCCGCCGGCCGTGAGCGCCGCCGGCAAAGCGGATAGAATGCCGCGATGGACGTAAGCGACATCCTCTCCCCCCTGAATGACGCCCAGCGCGAGGCCGTCGCCGCCGAGAGCCCCAACCTGCTGGTGCTCGCGGGGGCGGGGTCGGGCAAGACGCGGGTGCTGGTGCACCGCATCGCCTGGCTCATCCGCGCCGGCGGGCTGTCGCCGCACGCCATCCTCGCCGTAACCTTCACCAACAAGGCCGCGCGGGAAATGCGCAGCCGCATCGAGCACATGCTGCAGCTGCCGGTGCACGGGATGTGGGTCGGCACCTTCCACGGTCTCGCCCACCGGCTGCTGAAGCTGCATTGGCAGGATGCGGGGCTGCCGCAGAACTTCCAGATTCTCGACAGCGACGACCAGCTGCGGCTGGTCAAGCGCGTCTGCCGGGAGCTCGAGCTTGACGAGGCGCGCTGGCCGCCGCGGCAGGCCCAGTGGTACATCAACGGCCAGAAGGACGAGGGTCTGCGCGCGGCGCATAGCGAAGCGCCCCCCGGGGACCTCTTCGCGCAGACGATGCTGCGTATCTACCGGGCCTACGAGGTCGCCTGCGAGCGCGGCGGCCTGGTGGATTTCGCCGAGCTGCTCCTGCGTGCCCACGAGCTCTGGCTGAAGAAACCGGACGTGCTGGCTCACTACCAGGGCCGCTTCCGGCAGATTCTCGTCGACGAGTTTCAGGACACGAATACGATTCAGTACGCCTGGCTGCGGGTGCTCGCCGGCGGTCGCGTGCCGGTGGTCGCCGTGGGCGACGACGACCAGTCCATCTACGGCTGGCGCGGCGCCCGCATCGAGAACATCCAGCGCTTCAGCGACGATTTCGCGGGCGTGCAGACGGTGCGCCTGGAGCAGAACTACCGCTCCACGCAGACGATCCTGCGCGCTGCCAACGGGGTCATCGCCTACAATGCCGGCCGCCTCGGCAAGGAGCTGTGGACCGCCGGTGACAGTGGCGAGCCGATCCAGCTCTACGCCGGCTTCAACGAGCACGACGAGGCCCGTTTCATCGTCGACCGTCTCGAGGAGTGGCTCCGCGAGGGCCACCCGCGGCGCTCCGTGGCCATCCTCTACCGCTCCAACGCCCAGTCCCGGGTGCTCGAGGAGGCGCTGATCCGCGCGGGCGTGCCCTACCGCATTTACGGCGGCCAGCGCTTCTACGAGCGCATGGAGATCCGCAACGCGCTGGCGTACCTGCGCCTGCTGGTGAACCGGGGCGACGATGCCGCCATGGAGCGGGTGATCAACACGCCGCCCCGCGGCATCGGCGGCAAGACCCTCGACACGCTGCGGGAGATCGCCCGGGAGCGCGGCGTCCCACTGTGGCAGGCCATGGCAATTGCCGGCGAGGAAAAGCTGCTCGCCTCGCGCGCCCTCTCCGCGCTCGAGGGCTTCCGCGTGCTCATCGACGAGCTCGACGGCGGCACCGACAGCATGAGCCTCGAGGAACTCACGGAAGCGGTCATCCAGGGCGCGGGCCTCATCGACCTCCACCGCCGGGAAAAGGGCGAGCGCGGCCAGGCCCGGGTGGAGAACCTCGAGGAGCTGGTCACCGCCGCAAGACAGTTCGTGCCCGTGGGGGAAGAACTGTCGCCGCTTTCGCAGTTCCTCGACAACGCCGCCCTCGACGCCGGCGACAACCAGGCTGAGGCGCACGAGGACAGCGTGCAGCTCATGACGCTGCACTCGGCCAAGGGGCTGGAGTTCCCCCTGGTGTTCCTGGCGGGCATGGAGGAGAACCTGTTCCCGCACCGCATGTCCGTGGAGGAGCCCGGCCGCCTCGAGGAGGAGCGCCGGCTCTGCTATGTCGGTATCACCCGCGCCATGGAGCGGCTGGTGCTGACCTACGCCGAGACGCGGCGGCTGCATGGCAGCGAAAGCTACAACGCGCCCTCCCGCTTCCTGCGCGAGATTCCCGGCGAGCTGCTGCACGAGGTGCGCCTGCAGAGTGGCATCAGCCGGCCCCTCGGGTCCCTGGCGCAGCCGGCCATGGCGGATGCGGCCTTCAGCCTTGGCCAGCGGGTCTATCACCAGGTCTTCGGCGAGGGGGTCGTGCTAAACTTCGAGGGCCGCGGCGCCAGCGCCCGCGTCGAAGTCAACTTCGACGACGAGGGCAGCAAGTGGCTGGTGCTGCAGTACGCAAAGCTCCAGGCGCTCTAGCCAGACCACGAACAATAACCACAGGCGCAGGCCCGCAACCGTGAACCCGAGCCCCAGCAAGGTCCAGCCCCTCGTCATCCTCCTGCTCACCGCCGCCCTCGTCGCGGTCGTCGGCTTCTGGGCCGCGGAGCGCGCCGGCGATGGCCGCGTGCTGGCCGGCGGGCCCGGCGCCGGCAGCGGCGAGCGTTTCGAGTGGAAGCTGGTCACGACCTGGCCGAAGAACCTGCCCGGCCTCGGCACGGCGCCGGAGACCTTCGCCCGGCTCGTCCGCGAACTGAGCGACGGCCGGCTCACGGTGCGGGTCTACGGTGCCGGCGAGATCGTTCCGGCCCTCGGGGTGTTCGACGCGGTGTCCGGGGGTGTTGCCGAGATAGGCCACGGCGCCTCCTATTACTGGAAGGGCAAGATTCCCGCCGCGGTCTTCTTCACGGCGGTGCCCTTCGGCATGACGGCGCAGGAAATGAACGGCTGGCTGCACTACGGCGGCGGCGAGGCGCTCTGGCGCGAGACCTACGCGCCCTTCGGCGTCGTGCCCTTCGCCGGCGGCAGCACGGGCGTGCAGATGGCCGGCTGGTTCAACCGCGAGATCAACTCCACGGCCGACCTGCGCGGCCTGAAGATGCGTATCCCGGGGCTGGCGGGCGAGGTCTTCACGGCCGCAGGCGGCACGGCCGTCAACATCCCCGGCGGCGAGGTCTATACCTCCATGCAGACCGGCGTCATCGATGCCGTCGAATGGGTCGGCCCCTACAACGACCTCGCCCTCGGCCTGCACGAGGTCGCCGAGTACTACTACTACCCCGGCTGGCACGAGCCCGGGGCCATGCTCGAGTTCATCGTCAACGCCGACGCCCTGGCGGCCCTCCCGGCAGACTTAAGGGCCATCGTCCGCGACGCGGCCCGGGCCACCAACCAGGACATGCTCGACGAGTTCACGGCCCGCAACAATGCCTCGCTCGAGACCCTGCTCGACGAGCACAACGTGCAGCTGCGGCGCCTGCCGGACGACGTGCTCGCGCTGCTGCAGGAGAAAAGCGAGGAGGTCATGGCCCGCCTGGTGGCGGGGGATCCCATGGCGCGCAAGGTCTACGCCTCCTACCGTGAGTTCCTCGATGCGGTACGCGCCTACCACGGCATTTCCGAGCAGGCCTACATCAACGCCCGCACGCAGGTCCTTGGAGACCCCGTGCGCCGGGCGGCGGAGCCGGCAGAGTAGCTAGCGCGTGATGGTGCGGGTGCGCCGCTTGTCGTCGATGGCGACGAAGACGAACTCACCCTCGGTCACCTTGATGGGATCGCCGTCGTGCGGGGAGTCGATCCACACCTCGACCACGATGCGGATGGAACTACGGCCTATCTCGATCACGTCGCAGTAGCAGGACACCACGGCGCCCACGTGCACCGGCGTGATGAAGGCCATGCCCTCGATCGCCACCGTCGCCACCCGGCCGCCGGCGACCTCGCGCGCGGCGATGGCGCCGGCCAGGTCCATCTGCGACAGGAGCCAGCCGCCGAAGATGTCGCCCTCGGCGTTGGTGTCCTTCGGCATGGCGATGGTCTGCAGTGCCAGTTCGCCCTGGGGAGTCGGCGTGGAATCGATGTCGTTCATGGCAGTTCCCGTTTCCAGCGTTAGTCCGTGAGCGCCGCCGGGAGCCAGGTGGCCAGCTCCGGCCAGCGCCAGAGGGCGGCGATCACGATCAGCTGAATCGCGATAAAGGGTATCACGCCGCGGTAGATCGCGCCCGTGGGCACCTGGTCCGCTGCCACGCCGCGCAGGTAGAAGAGCGCGAAGCCGAAGGGCGGTGTGAGGAAGGAGGTCTGCAGGTTGATGGCGATCATGATGCCGAGCCAGACCGGGTCCAGCCCCATCATCAGCAGCACCGGGCCGACGATGGGGACGACCACGAAGGTGATCTCGATGAAGTCGAGAATGAAACCGAGGAGGAAGATCAGCACCATCACGAAGAGGGTCGCGCCGAAGACGCCGCCGGGCAGGTCTGTCAGGAAGGCGTGGATCAGTTCTTCGCCGCCGAAGCCGCGGAACACCAGCGAGAACACGGCCGCGCCGACCAGGATCATGAACACCATGGCGGTGATTTCCAGCGTGTTGCGAAGCACGGCGCGCAGCCGGTGAAGGGGCATCTCGCCCTTGGCCAGGGCCAGCAGCCAGGCGCCCACGGCGCCGACACCGGCCGCCTCCGTGGGGGTTGCCGCGCCGGCAAGGATGGAGCCGAGGACCACGGCAATGAGCGCCAGCGGGGGCACCAGGCCGCGCAGGAAGGCGAGCGTGTCCACCGGCTCCCGCCTGCCGGCGGGCATGAGTCCCGGCCGCAGCCAGGCGACCAGCAGCAGGAAGACCATGTACAGCGCGACCAGGAGGAGGCCCGGGATGATCGCGCCCATGAACAGGTCACCGACGGAGACCGTGTCCGGGCTGAACACGTTCATGCGCAGCTGCGCCTGCTGGTAGGCGCTGGAGAGGATGTCGCCGAGGAGTACGAGGGCGATGGACGGCGGGATGATCTGGCCGAGGGTGCCGGTGGCGCAGATGGTCCCGGTGGCGATGGCCGGGCTGTAGCCTGCGCGGAGCATGCTCGGCAGCGACAGCAGCCCCATGGTCACCACGGTGGCGCCGACGATGCCGGTGCTCGCGGCCAGCAGCATGCCGACGAGGACCACGGACAGGGCGAGCCCCCCGCGCACGCCGCCGAGGAGGTGCGCCATGTTGTCGAGAAGTTCCTCGGCGACCTTCGACTTCTCGAGGATGACGCCCATGAGTACGAACAGGGGCACCGCGATGAGCGTGGTGTTGCTCATGGTGCCGAAGAGCCGGCCGGGCAGGGCGGAGAGGAAGGCCGCGTCGAAGACGCCGGCGATGATGCCGCCGGCGGCGAAGGCCAGCGCGGTGCCGGCGAGCGTAAAGGCCACCGGGTAGCCGAGCATGAGCAGCAGGCAGACGGCCGCGAACAGCCACAGGGCGATGGTCCCGTCCATCAGGGCGTCGTGTCCCCGGCGAGCGTGAGTGCGTTGCGCAGGATCTCGGCCACGCCCTGGAGGGCCAGGTTCGCCGCCATGAGCGGCAGCAGGGTCTTCAGCAGGAACACGGCGGGGATGCCCCCCGCGTCCGCCGAGGTCTCGTGCACGGCCCAGGCCTGGGCGACGAAATCGACGCTGCTTAAGCCGATCACGGCGCACAGCGGCAGCAGGAACACGATGCCGCCGAGGCTGTCGACCCAGGCCCGGGCGCGCGGCGAAAAACGCTGGTAGAAGATGTCCACGCGCACGTGGGCGCCGTTCTTCAGGGCGTAGGCGGCGCCGAGCATGAACACGGAGGCATGGAGGTAGGTGACCGCTTCCTGCGCGGCGATGGACCCCAGCTCGAGACCGTAGCGCATGAGCACCACCGCGGCCGTGAGCAGCGCCATGGCCGCGACCAGCCAGGCGAGGGCGTGGCCGCAGGTCCCGGTAAAGGCATCGATGAGCTGCACGAGCCGGCGCACCCGGGTCATGGCGGGGTGGTCCTTTTTGATTATTCGCGCGAAGGGTATCATAGCGCGCTGCTGCCGCGGCCCCGTGTTGGCGCTCCGCGCTACCGCCAAGCCAGTCCCAGGGAGGCTTCCATGCTCACCGTGATCTCGCCCGCCAAGACCCTCGACTTCGAGACCGCGCCGACGACACGCCGGGCCACGCAGCCGGCGTTCCTCGATGCCGCGGCGGAGCTCGTGGAAGACGCCCGCGGCCTTAGCCCCGAGGCCATCCGGGAGCTCATGGGGGTGAGCGAGACCATCGCCGAGCTCAACCACGAACGCTTCATGAACTGGGCGCCGCCCTTCGACCTCGACAACGCCAAGCAGGCGGTCCTCGCGTTCCGCGGCGATGTCTACATGGGGCTGGAGGCCGAGACCCTCGACAGCGCCGGCCTCGCCTTCGCCCAGAAGCACCTGCGCATCCTCTCCGGGCTCTACGGCCTCCTGCGCCCCCTCGACCTGATGCAGCCCTACCGCCTCGAGATGGGCCTCAAGTTTGCCAACCGCGGCGGCGCCAACCTGTACGCGTTCTGGGGCGATCGCATCACGCGGAGCCTGGACCGGCAGCTCGGCAAGAGCGGCACCCGGGTGCTGGTGAACCTCGCCTCCAACGAGTATTTCAAGGCGGTGCAGCCGAAGGCCCTCGACGCCGAGGTGGTAACCCCCGTGTTCAAGGACCTGAAGAACGGCAAGTACAGGATCATCTCCTTTTACGCCAAGAAGGCGCGTGGCCAGATGGCCCGCTACATCATCGACAATGAGCTCAATGACCCGGAAGCGCTCAAGGACTTCGACGTGGCCGGCTACCGCTACCGTCCTGAGGAGTCCACCGCGCGGGAGTTGGTCTTTACCCGTGACGCTCCTCCCTGAGGGGCCCTGACAGGGAGGTTTCGTGGCAGATAACGAGAACAGCCACCAGGTCATCATCATCGGCGCCGGCATGTCCGGCCTGTGCATGGGTATCGCCCTGCTCAGGCGGGGCATCCGCGACTTCGTCATCCTCGAGAAATCGCCCGCCGTGGGCGGCACCTGGTACGACAACAGCTACCCGGGGGCCTGCTGCGACGTGCCCTCGGTGCTGTACAGCTACTCCTTCGCGCCGAAGCCTGACTGGTCGCGCCTGCACGCGCCGCACGACGAGATCCGCGCCTATTTCGAGGATACGGCCGAGCGCTTCGGCCTGCGCCCGCACCTGCGCCTGTCCACGGCGGTCCGGCGGGCGGAATTCGGCGACGACGACCGCTGGCATGTAGAGCTCGAGAGTGGCGAGCGCCTGTCGGCGCGGGCGCTGGTCAGCGGCCTTGGTCAGCTCAACGTGCCTTTCACGCCCCCGTTCCCGGAGGCGGAACGCTTCGGGGGCGAGAGTTTCCATTCGGCGCGCTGGAACCACGACCTGTCCCTGGCGGGCAAGCGGGTGGCGGTTATCGGCACGGCGGCCAGCGCCATCCAGTTCATTCCGCCGGTCGCCCGGGAGGCGGCGCAGCTTTACGTCTACCAGCGCAGCCCCAATTACATCGTGCGCCGCGGCGACCGCGCCTACCACGACTGGGAGAAGTCCCTGTTCGCCCGCCTGCCGCTGGCGCAGAAGCTGGCCCGGCTGCTGGTCTGGCTGCGCGGCGAGTGGATCCTGTACCCGGTGCTGCGCAGCAACAGCCGCATCACCCGGGCCCTGCTGGAGCGCAAGAGCCGGCAGTTCCTCGAGGAAGAGCTCGATGACCCCGCGCTGCGCCGGGCGCTGACCCCGGACTACCGCATCGGCTGCAAGCGCATCCTGTTCTCCGACGACTACTACGGTGCCTTCCGGCGCAGTACCGTGGAGCTGGTCACCTCGCCCATCGAGGGCATCGGCGCACAGGGGGTGCGCACGGCCGACGGGCAGGACCGCCCAGTGGACGTGATCATCTATGGCACCGGCTTCCAGACCCACCCGATGCAGGGCCAGGTCGAGTTCGTCGGCCGCGGCGGCCGCACCCTTGCCGAGGCCTGGGCCGGCGGCGAGGAAGCCTACCGGGGGGTCTGCACCGCGGGCTTCCCGAATTTCTTCATGCTCTACGGGCCGAACACCAACCTCGGCAGCAACTCCATCATCTTCATGGTGGAGCGGCAGTGCCGCTACGTGGCCGCCTGCATCGACAAGCTGCTGGTCCACGACCTCAGGCGCCTGGAGGTGAATCCCGGCGTGCAGCGGGCCTACAACGACCGCATGCAGGGCGAACTGGCGCAGACCGTCTGGGCGTCCGACTGCGACAGCTGGTACAAGGATGCCGAGGGCCGTATCAGCAACAACTGGCCCCGGTCCACCGCGGCCTACTGGTGGCACATGCGCGGGCCGGACTTCGCCGACTTCGACATGGCCTGAGGAACCCGTGGAAGACCTCCCCTACTCCCAGGCCTCGGAGAACAACCGGGAGCCGATCCTGGCGGTGCTCCGGGAGGCCTTCGCTGCCTGTACGGCAGTGCTCGAGATCGGCGCCGGCACGGGCCAGCACGCCACCGCCTTCGCCACCGCCCTGCCGTGGCTGCGCTGGCAGCCCACCGAGCACCCCGACGCCCTCGCCTTCCTCGAGCCGCGCTGCCATGCCTTTCCCGCGCCGAACCTCGAGGCCCCACTCGCGCTGGACGTTTGCGAGCGGCCCTGGCCCGTGCCCGTGCCGGACGGCGTGTTCACCGCCAACACGCTGCACATCATGCCCTGGGAAGCGACGGAGGCCCTTTTCGAGGCACTGGCGGCCGCCGCCCCGGGGACGGTGCTGGCGATCTACGGTCCCTTCAACTACAGCGGGCGCTACACGTCTGACAGCAACGCGCAGTTCGACCAGTGGCTGGCGGCACGCTCCCCGCACAGTGCCATCCGTGACTTCGAGGCGGTGGACGCGCTGGCCGCCGGCGCGGGCTTTGCCCTCGCGGCGGACCACGCCATGCCGGCTAACAACCGCCTGCTGCGCTGGACCCGCAGCTGAGCCTCAGCCCGCGCCGTCGGCCCGGAAGGGCAGCAGCTTTGCCGCTTCCCGCCGGTAGGCCTCGACGTGGTCCAGTTCCTCCCGGGTGAAGGCGGCCACCGCGTCGGCCAGGGCGGGCTCGGCGATCCAGTGGCTGGAACGGGTGTGGATGGGCTCGAAGCCGCGCTGGATCTTGTGCTCGCCCTGGGCACCGGGGTCGAAGCGGGCGATGCCCTCGGCGATGCAGTAGTCGATCCCGCGGTAGTAGCAGGCCTCGAAGTGGAGGCAGTCGAACTCTTCCTCGCAGCCCCAGTAGCGGCCGTATAGGGCGTCCTCGCCGCGGAAGTAGAGGGCGCCGGCGACGTCGCGGCCGCCGTGCCCGGCGAGCACCATCACCACCTGATCGCCGAGGCGCGGTGCCACTTCCGTGAAGAATTCGCGTGTGAGGTAGCCGCCGTGGCCACTGCGCTTGGCGTAGGTGAGCTGGTAGAAGCGGTGGAAGGTCGCCCAGTCCGCGGGCCGGATCTCCGGCCCGGTGAGCGTGCGCAGGGTCAGCCCCTGCTCGGCGACGCGCCGGCGCTCGCGGCGCAGGGCCTTGCGCTTGCGGCTGGCAAAGGTCGCGAGGAAGTCGTCGAAATCCCCGTAGCCGCGGTTGAACCAGTGGAACTGCACCGCGTGGCGGGTGGCCAGGCCCAGCCCGTCCAGGATGGCGGCTGTTTCCGGCTCCGGGAAAAGGATGTGCCAGGAGGACAGGCCGCGCCGCCCGGCAAGCTGCTTCACACCCTCCAGCAGCGCGGCCCAGGCGCCGGCCTCATCCACGCCGGGGCGGCACAGGAGCCGCGGCCCCGTTGCCGGGGTGAAGGGAATGGCCGTCACCAGCTTGGGGTAGTACTGAAGGCCCATGCGCCGCCAGGCGTCCGCCCAGGCCCAGTCGAAGACGTACTCGCCGTAGGAGTGGCCTTTCAGGTAGCCCGGCGCCGCGGCCTCCACCGCCTCGCCGTCGCGGAGCACCAGGTGGCACGGCTGCCACCCGCTCTCGGCGGTGGTGCAGCCGGTCGCTTCCAGGCCGCGCAGGAAATCGTGGCGCAGGAAGGGGTAGCCGACCGTGCCGAGACCATCCCAGGCTGCCGCCGGCAGGGCCTCCAGGCTGGCGAGGGCCTGCAGCGCGAACTCAGCCACGGCGGTCTGCGTCCGTCAGCCGGTAAGGGCCGGCAGGGCGTAATCGGCGGCGATGCCGAGGAAGACCGTCAGGCCGACCCAGCGGTTGTGCAGGAAGGCGTGGAAGCACGCGGCCTCGTCCTGGTGGCGGATGAGGTACAGGTGATAGCCGAACAGCCCGGCGGTCACAAGCAGGCTGGCGTTGTAGCAGGCGCCGAGGCCGAAGCGCTCCCCGGCGAGGTAGAGGGCGGCGAGGCAGAGCAGCTGCAGCATGGCGATGATGGTGCGGTCCGCATCGCCGAAGAGCACCGCCGTACTCTTGATGCCGACCTGCAGGTCGTCGCGCCGGTCGACCATGGCGTACTTGGTGTCGTAGACCACGGTCCAGAGCACGTTGGCGGTGAACAGGAGCCACAGGGCCGGCGGCAGTTCGCCGCGCTGCGCGGCGAAGGCCATGGGGATGGCGCAGGAAAAGGCGAGGCCGAGGACGATCTGCGGGAAGTGCGTGTAGCGCTTCATGAAGGGGTAGGTCGATGCCAGCAGGAGCGCGGGCACGGAGAGCATCACCGTCAGCCGGTTGGTCAGCAGGACGAGACCGAAGGCGAGCAGGCAGAGGACGCAGAACAGGCCGACGGCCTCGTTTACGGAGACCCGCCCGGTGACCAGGGGCCGCTCCCGGGTCCGCGTGACCCCGCCGTCGAAGTTGCGGTCGGCGAGGTCGTTGATGATGCAGCCGGCGGAGCGCATGAGGAAGGTGCCGACGCTGAAGATCACCAGCAGGTGCAGGTCCGGCAGGCCCTCCGCCGCGATCCACAAGGCCCACAGGGTTGGCCAGAGCAGCAGCAGTGTGCCGATGGGCCGGTCCCAGCGGATCAGCTGCAGCAGCGCAGTGGCCTTGCCGGGTGAGGATTGGCTCATGGTCGTCATGGGGATGAAAGCTTACTGCGTTGCGGGCAGAATTGCAGGGCTGACGCGGCGCCGCCAGCCCCGCTCCAGGCCCGGCCCCGGCGCCCAGGGGCGGAAGGGCGCCAGGAAGACCTCGCTCACCAGCAGCCGCTGGCCGTGGAGGCGGAAGACCGAGCGCCGGGCCCAGGCCGGGCGGTGCTGGCGCAGCGCGGGGGGCAGGTAGCGGCTGTCGCCATCGAGCAGGGCCACCTGGAAGGGACTGCGGCGCATGTCCGGGGCGCCGAACAGGATCGCCCCCAGGGAGCTGCCCTGGAGCTTGCGCAGGTGCGCCAGGCGGCCGCCGAGGCTGGCGTAGGGGAACACGCTGCGGGCGAAGACCACCGCCTCGTCATCGAGGCGCAGGGCGACCTCGCGGACCAGGGCACGCTGGCGCAGGCCGGTTGCCAGGACGCGCCGCTCGCTGGCCCGGGGAATGGCCCAGCGCTGGCTCAGCCGCTGCACGCGGAAGGCGCCGCCGCTGTCCACGAGGCGGCGGGTCAGGGAGCCGTCGTCCAGGAGCCAGTGGCGCAGGCCGTGGAGCCCGGCGAGCCGCGGATCGTCGGGGCTGCGCCAGGCCGGATCGGCGGAGCTGTCGGGCGGCACTCGGGTCACGGGGGTCGCTGTACGGGAAGAGGCGGGAGGATGCGCCAGAACGCGGGCGCATGCAAGGTCGCGGTGCTGCGCGACGGGGCCGGCGCTCTTGCACATTCCCCGCGCCAATTTATAGTGGTCGCTTTTCCGCCCCCGGGGTGGTTGCCAGGAGGATCGCTATGAGCAAGTGGGAATGTATCGTCTGCGGGCTGGTCTATGACGAGGCCGAGGGCTGGCCCGACGATGACATCCCGCCGGGTACGCGCTGGGAGGATGTGCCCGAGGACTGGCTCTGTCCGGACTGCGGTGTCGGCAAGGAGGACTTCGAGCTGCTCGAGGAGTCGCCGGTCGAGGAGACCCCGCACCACCAGGAGGCCGGGGCGGACCGGGAGCACGCGCCGATCGTGATCATCGGCACCGGCCTTGCCGGCTACGGGCTCGCCCGGGAGATCCGCCGCTACGACAGCGAGACCCCGGTGATTCTCATCACCGCCGACGACGGTCGCTCCTACTCCAAGCCCATGCTGTCCACGGGCTACACCAAGAATACCGGCGCCGACGACCTCGCCCAGCAGGATGCGGGCGGCATGGGCACGCAGCTCGACGCCAAGGTCTGGACCCACACGAAGGTCAACGAGATCGACACGGAAAAGCAGGTTCTCCACGTCGGCGAGGACGCCACCATGATCCACTACGGCAAGCTTGTGCTGGCCGTGGGCTCTACGGTTATCGAGCCGCCGCTGGCGGGCGACGGCCTCGACTACGTCTACTCCGTGAATGATCTCATGGACTACGCCGACTTCCGCGCGGCCATGGCCGAGAACAACGCCCGGCGCGTGTGCATCATCGGCGGTGGCCTCATCGGCTGCGAGTTCACCAATGATCTCCTCAACGGCGGTTTCGGGGTTGAGGTGGTCGATCCGCTGGGCTACTGCCTGCCGACGCTGCTGCCGGAAACCGCCGGCAAGGCCGTGCAGGCGGCCCTTGCCGAGCAGGGCGCGGTGTTCCACTTCGGGGCGCTGGCCACGGCGGTGAACAGGGTCGATGGCGGCGTGGAAGTTACCCTGGACAACGGTGAGACGATCGCCGCGGACCTGGTCGTGTCCGCGGTCGGCGTGCGCCCGCGCACGGAACTCGCCCGGGCCGCGGGGCTGGCTACCAATCGCGGTGTGGTCGCCAACCGCTACCTCGAGACCTCGGCGCCGAACGTCTACGCGCTCGGCGACTGCGCCGAGGTGGAGGGCCATGTGCTCGTCTACGTGGCGCCGCTCATGGCGGCCGCCCGGGCCCTCGGCAAGACGCTTACCGGCGAGCGGACGGCGGTGAGCTACCCGGCGATGCCCGTGACCATCAAGACGCCGACCTGCCCGGTGGTCGTGGCGCCGCCACCGGCGGGCGCGGCGGGTGAGTGGCAGATCGACGCCGACGGCACCAGCGTGCGCTGCGAGTTCCGGGACGGCGCCGGCGAGCTCAAGGGCTTCGCCCTGACCGGCGAGGCTATCCGCGAGAAGATCGCGCTGCAGAAGGCCCTCCCGCCGATCCTGGCCTGAGGCTAGACCCCGGCGAAGACCTGCCGGGAGCCGGTCCAGCGCTCGATGAGCGGCGCTACCCGCTGCGGGTAGCGCTCCGAGAGCGCCCGGGCCTGCGCCTGGACCGCATCGAGCAGGTCCTCGTGCGCCGGCAGCCGCGCCACGCGGAAGTCCATGAGGCCGGTCTGCCGCGTGCCCAGCACCTCCCCGGGGCCGCGCAGCGCCAGGTCCTTGCGGGCGATGAAGAACCCGTCGTTGCTCTCCCGCAGCGCCTGCAGCCGTTCCCTGCCGTTTGCCGAGAGCGGTGACTGGTAGAGCAGCACGCAGTGGCTCGCGGCGCTGCCGCGGCCGACCCGGCCACGGAGCTGGTGCAACTGCGCGAGGCCGAGCCGCTCCGGGTTCTCGATGACCATCAGGCTGGCCCGGGGCACGTCCACGCCGACCTCGATCACCGTGGTCGCCACCAGCAGGTCGCAGTCCCCGGCCTTGAAGGCGGCCATGACGTCGGCCTTCTGCGCCGCCGGCAGCCTGCCGTGCACCAGGCCCACCCGCAGCCCGGGCAGGCCCGCGGTCAGCTCCTCGTAGGTCGCCTCCGCCGCCTGTGCCTGCAGCATGTCGCTCTCCTCCACGAGCGTGCAGACCCAGTAGGCCTGGCGGCCGTCTGCGCAGGCGCGGGCGACACGCTCGATCACCGTGCCCCGCCGGGCGCTGTCCACCAGCACCGTGTTCACCGGCTTGCGCCCCGGGGGCAGCTCGTCGATCACCGAGCAGTCGAGGTCCGCGTAGGCGACCATGGACAGGGTGCGCGGGATCGGCGTGGCGGTCATCACCAGCTGGTGCGGCCGCCAGTCCGCCGCCTTGTCTTTCAGGGACAGGCGCTGGTGCACGCCAAAACGGTGCTGCTCGTCGACGATGAGCAGGCCGAGGCGGGCGAAGGACACGGCGTCCTGGAACAGGGCGTGGGTCCCGACCACGAGGTCCGCGCTGCCGTCGCCGATGGCGGCCAGGGCCTCGCGCCGCGCCGCGCCCTTCACGCGTCCGCTGAGCCAGGCGATGGCGACCGGTTCGTCCGCGAACCAGCCGGCGAAGTTGGCCCGGTGTTGCTCGGCCAGCAGTTCCGTGGGCGCCATGATCGCCACCTGGTAGCCCGCGGCGATGGCCTGCCGGGCCGCGGCGGCGGCTACCAGCGTCTTGCCGGAGCCGACGTCGCCCTGCACCAGGCGCAGCATCGGCGCTTCGCTGGCGAGGTCCGCGGCGATCTCCGCCATGACCCGCTCCTGGGCGCCCGTGGGTGCGAAGGGCAGCCGCGCCAGGAAGTCGCGCAGACCCGTGCTGTCGGGTGCCATCGCGGGTGCGCGGTACTCGCGTTCCTTTGCTCGCAGGTGGCGGAGGGAAAGGTGGTGGGCGAGCAGTTCTTCCCGGGCGAGGCGCAGCTGCGCCGGGTGGCGGCCATCCTGCAGGGCGTCGAGCGCCGCGCCGGCCGGCGGCGCGTGCAGGTAGGCGATGGCATCGGCGAGCGTGTAGCCGGCATCGTCGATGCCGGCGAGGAGGTCCTCCGGCGGCTGCCGCGTGAGCAGGGCCACCGCCTGGCTGCAGAGCTTCCGCCACTGCTGCTGGCCGATGCCCTCGGTGGTGGGGTAGATCGGCGTGAGCCGGTCCTCGACCGGCGCGGGTTCGGGCCCCAGGGCCCGGTACTCCGGGTGCACGAGCTCGGCGCCACGCGGCCCGGCCCGCACCTGGCCGAAGCAGCGCAGGCGCACGCCGGGGCGCAGCGCATGCTTCTGCGCGTTGCTGAAATGGAAGAAGCGCAGCGTCAGCGTACCGGTACCGTCCTGGAGCACGACCAGCAGGCTGCGCCGGCGGCCGAAGGTGACGTCGGCGCCGCGCACCTCGCCCTCGACCACGGCCTCGCTGCCCTCGACGAGGCCGCCGATGGGGGTCACGCGGGTGCGGTCCTGGTAGCGCAGGGGGAAGTGGAACAGCAGGTCCTCGACCCGCTCGATGCCGTAGGCCGCCAGGCGGGCGGCCAGCTTCGGCCCCACGCCGCGCAAGCCGGTCAGTTCCTGCGCTACTATTGATGCCATGCCAGTCTGTCTTGCCACGCCCGCCGCCGCTGTGCGCTGCCATTGTCGCATGGCGAATCCCGCCTGGGGTCATCGCCAGCGGCCGGGAGCCCTCGCGTGAGCGCCACGGTGCTGTTCGTGGGCGCCGGGGACCTGGCGGCGCGCTGTGCTGCCGCGCTCTCCGCCGGTCCGGCGGGCCCCCTGGCCGGCGCCAGGCTGGTGGGACTGCGCCGCGACGTCGACGCCCTGCCGCCCGTCTTCGAGGGGCTGGCCGGCGATTACGCAGACCCGGCGGTCGCCCCGCGGGTCGCGGCGCTGGCGCCGGATTTCGTGGTCACGACCTTCAAGCCCCGCGGCCGGGACGAGGCGGGCTACCGCCGGGGTTTTGCAGACGCCGCGCGCTATCTTGCCGAGGGCCTCGCGGCGCGCCCGCCACGGCAGCTGCTCCTTGTCTCCAGCACGCGTGTCTACGCGGAGAAAAACGGCGGCTGGGTGGATGAGACGAGCCCCCTGGCGACGCGGGACACGGACCCGGCGGCGGCACAGATCGTCGCGGCGGAGGACACCCTGGCGGCCGTCGCGCCGGTCGCCCGCCTGCGCTGTGCGGGCATCTACGGCGGTGCCGACGGCTTCCTGCAGCGCCGGGTCGCAAGCGGCAGCCTCTGCCCGCCGACCCCGGTGCACTACAGCAACCGCATCCACCGCGACGATGTCGGCGGCTTTCTCGCCCACCTGCTGGCAGCCGCCGCGGGGAGCAGCGCCCTCGCCCCGGCCTGCAACGTGGTGGACGATCTGCCCGTGCCCCAGGCGACGGTGGAAGCGTGGCTGGCGGAGCAGCTGGGGGTGCCGGAAAGCGAGCGCCGCTACGATGCCCGGGCCCTGTCCCGGGGCCACAAGCGCATCCGCAACCGGCGCCTGCACGAGAGCGGGTACCGGCTGCGCTATCCCGATTACAGGGCGGGTTACGCCGCGGCGCTCGCGGCGGAGGACTAGGCTAGAGGGCGAGCTGGGCCTCGACCTCAATGGCGGCCCCTTTCGGCAGCGCCGCGACCTGCACGCAGGCCCGGGCCGGGTAGGGCGCCTTGAAGAACTCCTCCATGATGCCGTTGACGGTCGCGAAGTCGCCGAGATCCGTCAGCGAGATATTGAGCTTCACGGCGTCGTCGAGGCCGCCGCCGGCTGCCTCGGCGACGGCGGCGAGGTTGCGGAAGACCTGGCGCGTCTGCGCGTCGATGCCGCCCTCGACCAGTTCCATGGTGCCGGGGTCCAGGGGAATCTGGCCCGAGAGCCAGGCGATGTTGCCCACCTTCACAGCCTGGGAGTAGGGGCCGATGGCGGCGGGCGCCCGGTCGGTGGAGATCACGGCGCGGTTGGTCATGGTCCTGTCCTTCTGTCGGTAACGCTCGTCGGTGACGTTAGTTGGTGATACGCATGACCCGGCGCACGGTGGCAATGCCGCGCAGCCGGCGCATGATGCGCGCGAGGTGAACGCGGTTGTTCACCTGCAGTTCCAGGTCCACGTAGGTGAACTGGTAGTCCTTGTCCTCGGTGGAGATCTTCTCGATGTTCACGCCCATGCTGTTGATGCGCGTGGCGATAATGGCGATGGTGCCGCGGCGGTTCTCCACCTCGATACGCAGCTCCGCGGGGAACTCCCCTTCCACGTTGTCGTCCCAGCGCAGGGGGATGAGCCGCTCGGGCTTTTCCCGCATCTCGGCGAGGTTGCGGCAGGCCTCCCGGTGTACCACCACGCCGCGCTCGGAGCTCAGGTAGCCGGCGATCGGGTCGCCGGGCAGGGGGCGGCAGCAGCGGGCGTAGGACACCATGAAGCCCTCCGTGCCACGGATGGCGAGCGGCGCACCACCGCCCTCCTCGCGCCGCTTCGGCGCCGCCTCCTCGCCGCCGCCGAGGAGTTGCTGCGCCACCACGGCCGGCAGCCGTTTGCCGCGGGCGATGTCCTCGAGGAGGTCGTCCATGCCGTCGTAGCCGTTGTGTGCCAGGTAGGTCGCCACGGCGCTTTCATCGAGTTCCTCGAGGGCGCTCTCGGCATCCCCCAGGACCTTGTCGAGGAGGCGCCGGCCGAGGGCCACGGAGTCGTCCCGGGTCTGGTTCTTCAGGAAGTGGCGGATGTTCGTGCGTGCCTTGGCGGTGACGGTGTAATTGAACCAGGAGGGGTTCGGCCGCGCGCCCGCGGCCGTGAGCACCTCGACGGTCTGGCCGCTCTGCAGCGGTTCCGAAAGCGGCGCGAGGCGCCGGTTGATGCGGCAGGCGACGCAGCGGTTGCCGAGGTCCGTGTGCACGGCGTAGGCGAAGTCCACCGCCGTGGCGCCCCGGGGCAGCTCGAGAATGCGCCCCTTCGGTGTGAACACGTAGATCTCGTCCGGGAACAGGTCGATCTTGACGTGCTCGATGAACTCCAGCGAATTGCCGGCCCGCTGCTGCATCTCGAGCAGCCCCTGCACCCATTCCCGGGCGCGGGCATGGGTGCCGCCGGCAGTGCCCGCGTCGCTTTTGTAGAGCCAGTGCGCGGCGATGCCGTTGTTGGCCATGTCCTCCATCTCGCGGGTGCGTATCTGGATCTCGATGGGCACGCCGTGCATGCCCTTGGTCACCGTGTGCAGGGACTGGTAGCCGTTGGCCTTCGGGATGGCGATGTAGTCCGTGAATTCGCCGGGCACGGGCTTGTAGAGGTTGTGCATGCAGCCGAGCACCCGGTAGCAGGTGTCGACGGAGTCGACGATGATGCGGAAGGCGTAGATGTCCATGATCTCGGAGAAGGACTTATTTTTCGACCGCATCTTCTGGTAGATGCTGTAGAGGTGTTTCTCGCGGCCGATCACCTCCGCGTCGTGTCCTTCCTGGCGCAGGGTCGACTCGATCTGGTGGCGGATCTTCTCCACCAGCTCCTTGCGGTTGCCCCGGGCCTTGCGCACGGCCGCCTCGATCCGCCGGGCGCGCATCGGGTACAGCGCCGAGAAGCCGAGGTCCTCGAACTCCATGCGCACGGCATTCATGCCCAGGCGCATGGCGATGGGCGCATAGATGTCCAGGGTCTCGCGGGCGATGCGCCGGGCCTTGTCGGTGGGCAGCACGCCCAGGGTGCGCATGTTGTGCAGCCGGTCGGCGAGCTTGACGAGGATGACGCGGATGTCCCGGGCCATGGCCAGGGCCATCTTCTGGAAGTTCTCGGCCTGCTTCTCCTCGAGGCTCTCGAACTCCATCTGCGTGAGTTTGCTGACGCCGTCGACGAGCTCGGCCACGGCATCGCCGAACTGGCGACCGATGGCCGCCTTGTTGATGCCGGTATCCTCGATGACGTCGTGCAGCATGGCGGCCATGAGGCTCTGGTGGTCCATGTGCATGCCGGCGAGGATGTTGGCGACGGCGAGCGGATGGGTAACGTAGGGCTCGCCGCTGCGGCGCGTCTGGCCGTAGTGTGCCTGTTCGGCGAAGTAATAGGCGCGCCGGACCTGGCGGGTCTGGTCCGCTTCGAGATAGCTGCGCAGGGTGGCATCGAGGGCGTCGATGGTCTGCATCACGCCCCCGCGATCACGGCGGGATCAGAAGCTCTCGCTGGCACCCATGACTTCGGCGAGTTCTTCCTCGGCATCGAGCTCATCCTCGCGCGCCAGCATGTCACCGGTCACCAGGCCCTCGGCAATCTCGCGCAGGGCGATGACGGTCGGCTTGTCGGATTCTTCCTGGACCAGCGGGTCCTTGCCCCCCGTCGCGATCTGGCGGGCGCGCTTGCTGGCCAGCATGACGAGTTCGAAGCGGTTTTCCACGCTCTCGAGGCAATCTTCTACGGTTACACGTGCCATGGCTATCGGGCTTCCTGGTCAAACTGTAGTTCGGCGCGCGCGGGCGCCGGGTAACGGCATAGTATACAGGAGCCTGCCGCCCCCGGGGCAAGCGCTGCTCGCGAGTGCCTCAGGCTAGAAGCCGCGCGAGGGTGTCGGCGTGGCGTTCGCTCTGGGCGCGGGTGCGCAGGCGGCAGCTCTGCACGATGGCGGCGAGCTCGTCCAGGGCGCGCTCGAAGTCGTCGTTGAACACGAGGTAGTCGTACTCCACGTAGTGCGACATCTCGGCCACGGCTTGGTCCATGCGCCGGGCGATGGTCTCGGGGTCGTCCTGGCCGCGGGCCGTCAGCCGCTCGTGCAGCGTTTCCCGGGACGGCGGCAGGATGAAGATGGAGCTGGTTTCCGGCATGAGCCGCTTCACCTGCTGCGCGCCCTGCCAGTCGATCTCGAGGATCACATCCGTGCCGGCGCGGAGGCGCTCCTGCACCCAGGCCTGGGACGTGCCGTAGCAGTTGCCGAAGACCTCGGCGTGCTCGAGGAAGGCGCCTTCGCCGAGCATTGCCTGGAAGATGTCCGGCTCCACGAAGTGATAGTTCACGCCGTCCACCTCGCCGCGGCGCTGCGGGCGCGTGGTGTGTGAAACGGAGACCGTGAGTGCCGGCACCCGGGCAACCAGGGCCTCGACGAGGCTGGTCTTGCCGGCCCCGCTGGGCGCGGAAATCGTGAAGAGGGTGCCGGTGGCCGTGCTCATGCTCTCGTTCCGTCGCCTGCGTCCCGGGGCCGCTAAGGTATGCCAGCCGGGGCCGGGTTTCAATCGCCGGTTGACCGGCAGCTCGATACATAATCAAAAAAGAACGTAAGTTTTCCAAATATCTATTTTACAGAATTTGTCGCCCCCCCGATACTGCGCCCCACTCACTACCGGGAGGTGCCCCATGACTGGAAACTGGACGGATCTCGCTTTCTTGCTCGTCCCTACCGTGTACCTGCTGGCCGCCGGGCTGGCCGGTTTCGCCGCGCCCCGCGCCGGCTGGAAACTGCTGCAGGGCGGCAACGCGCTGGCCCTGGCCCTGGCGCTGGCCCTCGACCTCGCGCCGGACCCGGTCTCGGGCTGGTTCCTGCACGAACCGGTGAACAGCATCGTGCTTTCCCTCGTCGCGTTCATCGGTCTCGTCGTGGCCCGGTTCTCCACTCACTACCTGGACGGTGACGCGGGGCAGGCCCGTTTCCAGCGCTGGCTGCAGGTCACCCTGGCCTGTGTCGCGGTCGTCGTCACCACCAACCACTACCTCGTGCTGCTCCTCGCCTGGGCAGGCATCAGCCTGAGCCTGCACCAGCTGCTGATGTTCTACCCGGAGCGCAAGCGCGCGGCACTCGCGGCGCACAAGAAGTTTCTCTTCGCCCGCCTTGCCGAGCTCTGCCTCGCGGCCGCCGGCTGCCTGCTCTACCTCGAGCACGGCACGCTCGCCATCGACGGCATGCTGGCCGCCTACAGTGATCCGGGCGTTGCTCTCGGTGTCCGCGAGCAGCTTGCCGCGCTGCTGATCGCCAGCGCGGCGATGGTCAAGTGCGCCCAGTTCCCCGTGCACGGCTGGCTGATCCAGGTCGTCGAGGCGCCGACGCCGGTTTCCGCCCTGCTCCATGCGGGGATCATCAACCTCGGCGGCTACCTGCTGCTGCTCATGGCGCCGCTGCTGGCCCTGGCGGCCCCGGCCAAGGCCCTGCTGCTGGTGGTCGCGGGCCTCACCTGCGTGATCGCCGCCCTGATCACCATGACCCGGGTCAGCATCAAGGTCCTGCTGGCCTGGTCCACCGTGGCGCAGATGGGCCTCATGCTGGTGGAGTGTGCGCTCGGCCAGTACGGCCTCGCCCTGCTCCACCTCGTCGCCCATTCCTGCTATAAGGCCTACTGCTTCCTCGCGGCCGGCGGCCAGGTCGAGGCCTACCTGCAGCAGCGCCTGGCGCCGCCAGCCGAGGCTGCGGCCGCCGTCGCGCCACTGTTCATCCTCGCAGCCGTCGGGCTCTTCGCCGCCCTCGCCGTCACCGGTCTTCTGGCGCCCGATGCGAGCCTCTGGCTGCTCTTCGCCCTGGTTGTCCTGATGCTGGTCAGCGAGCGCGGCAGCCTGCTGGTGCGGGGCTCGGCGCTGCGCGCGCTGGCGGTGGCGGGCGGTCTCGCGGTCGCCTATTTCCTGCAGAAGTCCGTGTTCACGGCCCTGGCGCCCGCCACCGCGGCCCCCGGGCTCCCGGCCACGCTCTGGTGCGCAGCCCTGTTCCTCGGACTCCTCGGCGCCTACTGGCTGCTGCGATGCCGCCCCGACAGTGCCCTGTCGCGCCGGCTCTACCGCAATCTCTACGCCGGCTTCTACCTCGATGAGTGGGCTACGCGGGTCACCCTTGCCATCTGGCCGGCCCAGCTGCCGCTGCGCGCCACCAGCAAGCAAGTACTTACAATCAAGCAATTGGAGGCAAGCCGATGAGCACTGACGACCTTCGCGCCGCGGCCCTGCGGGACGCTGCCCGCAACGCCGGCGAGCGCATCGCCCCGACCTGGCCCCTGGATCAGCTGATCGCCGTGAACCCCTGGTGGGAAATGCGCGACCAGTCACTCTCGGCGGTATCGGCCCGGCTGGCGGCGCTCGGCCAGGTCGAATGCCTCATGCCCCGGAACTGGTACCGCGCACACTGGCAGCGGGAGATCCGCTTCGAGCACCTCGCCGCGACGGCGGCCGAATCCGGTGTCGACCTGGACGAGAAGGCGCTGCTGGCCTGGCTTGACGGCGGCGACCAGCTGGCGCACTGGCACAACTTCAGCGACCAGGTGGACGGCACCCGGGACCTGGAGCGGCAGGTGAGCTGGCACGACGAAATCGTGCACCAGATCAGCCAGTTCTGCGCCAGCTTCTTCAGCGGTGACACGCCCCTGCCGGCGGTGCCGGGGGCCGGGCTGTACGGCGCCTGGCTGGACGCGGTGCGCAACGATCGCGGCATCGAGATCATGATGGGGGAGCGCGGGCTGCACCGGCAGTTCGAGGCCCTGCCGGACGACGAGGATGCGCTGTTCCAGGCGGCAGCCGAGGCCTTCGAGCTGGGCGCGGAACTGGCCGAGGATTACTTCCATGCCCTGTTGCTGGAGGTCAACGGCTGGGCGTCCTGGGTGGCTTACCTGCGCTGGCAGGCGAACCTCGCCGGCGGCGAGGACGACCGCATGCCCTCCCTGCTCGCGGTCCGTCTCGCCTGGGAGCTGGTGCTCTGGCGCCATCACGCCGAGCAGCACGCAGAAACCGCCGCCATCGTCCGCCGCCAGTGGCGGCAGCAGTTCGAGCGCCTGCCGGAGCTGCTGCGCCAGCACCGCGATGCCCAGCGCCCGGCCTGGACCTGGCAGCGCGCCGCCGAGCTCGCCTTCCAGGGCTCGCTGCACGACAGTCTCCTCGCCCCGGTGCCCGCGGCTGCTGCCGTGGCGCGCCCGTCGCTGCAGGCGGTGTTCTGCATCGACGTGCGCTCCGAGGTCTACCGGCGGGCGCTGGAAGACCAGGACCCCTCGATCCAGACGCTCGGTTTCGCCGGTTTCTTCGGCCTGCCCATCGCCTACGCGCCGGCGGGCAGTGCCTACGAGCGCCCCCAGCTGCCGGGGCTGCTGCCCTCGGCCATCACCGTGGTGGAGGCGGAGGATGCGGACCGGGTGAAGGCGCGCAGCCAGGGCCTCAACCGGCGGGCGCGCTGGGAGGCGGTGGGCAAGAAGGCACCGGCGGCCTTCGGCTTCGTCGAAGCTGCAGGTATCGGCTACGCTCTGCGCCTGCTCCGCGAGAGTTTCGCCGGCGCCGACCCGGTGCACCCGGTGAACGAACTCTGCGGCCACGGCGGGCGCTTCGAGCTGCGCCAGGACGGCGCGGCCCTCGACGCGGCGGCGCAGGCCGGGCTGGTCGCCGGCGTGCTCGGCGCCATGACCCTCACGGACCGTTTCGCCCCGGTGGTCCTGCTCGCCGGCCACGGCAGCAGTACCCGCAACAACCCGCATGCCGCGGGCCTGGACTGCGGCGCCTGCTGCGGACAGACCGGCGAGGTCAACGTGCGCGTCCTCGCCCAGGTGCTCAACGACAGCGAAGTGCGCGCGCACCTTGCCGCTGACCACGGCATCACCATCCCCGGGGACACGCGCTTCTTGCCCACGCTGCACGACACGACCACGGACGAGCTGAAGCTCCTGGAGGCGCTTCCGGACACGGGCGCGCCGCTCGCCGACTGGATCGCCGCGGCCAGCGCCGCCACCCGGCGCGAGCGCGCGCCCGCCCTCGGCGTCTCCCCGGCGCGCAGCGACAGGGCCCTGCCGGCGCGCAGCCGGGACTGGTCGCAGGTGCGCCCGGAGTGGGGGCTCGCGGGCAACGCCTGCTTCATCGTGGCGCCGCGCAGCCGCAGCCGCCACCTCGATCTCGGCGGACGCAGCTTCCTGCACGACTACGACTGGCGCGCCGACGCGGAGAACGGCTACCCGGTGCTCGAGCTGATCATGACCGCGCCGATGGTGGTCACGCACTGGATCAACATGCAGTACAACGCCTCGGTCACGGACCCGAGCCGCTACGGTTCGGGCAATAAGGTGCTGCACAACGTGGTGGGCGGCAATCTCGGGGTCTTCGAGGGCAACGGCGGCGACCTGCGCATCGGCCTGCCGCTGCAGTCGGTCCACGACGGCGAGGACTGGGTCCACCCCCCGCTGCGCCTCTCGGTCTACCTCGACGCCCCGGCGGAGGCGATCGCCGCCATCGCCGACAAGCATGAGGTCGTCCGCCAGCTCATCGACAACGAGTGGCTCTACCTCTTCCGCCTCGACGACGAGGCCGGCGAGATCCAGCGCCTCTATCGCGGCCGGTGGTCTGTCGCCGCGTCTTCGGAGGCGTCGGCGGCGGCTTAAGCCAGGGGTTCTTTACGGCTTTGGGTGGCGGGCGTTCCGGCGCACGCCTTCGCCGAGGCTCCGGTGGCACTAAGCCGGCTTAGCTCTCCAGGCGGTCGACATTAAGGCGGGGTGCCGGAGCGGGCCCAGCGGAACGTCGCGGGCCATGGACGGCCCGCGTCGAGCGCACATGGATGTGCTTGTAGCGGTTCCGCTGGGCCCGCTCCGGCAGCCTGCCGCCACTGCACATCGAGAAGATCACCCAAGCAGCCAACCACGATGACTACTCGATGTTCTGAACCTGTTCCCGCATCTGCTCGATGAGGACCTTGAGCTCGATGGCACCCTGGGTCTGGGCGATGCCCATGGACTTGGCGGAGAGGGTGTTGGCCTCGCGGTTCAGTTCCTGCATGAGGAAGTCGAGGCGTCGCCCGCAGGGGCCGCCGGCGTCGAGAACGCGGCGGACCTCGGCGACGTGGGCGTCGAGGCGGTCGAGTTCCTCGTCGACGTCCGTCTTCTGGGCCAGGTAGGCGAGCTCCTGCTCCAGGCGGTCCGTGTCCAGGGAGTCGGTCAGCGCCGCGAGGCGCTGGCGCAGGCGGGCCTGCTGCTGCTCGCGCAGCGCCGGGAGCTGCCCGCGGACCACGTCCGCCTCGCGGGCCACCGCGTCGATGCGGTCGCGGACCAGGCGGCCGAGCTGTTCACCCTCGCGGGCGCGGGTCTCCGCGAGAGAGGCCAGGGCCTCGTCGAAGGCCGCCAGGGCGGCCGCGGTGAGGTCATCCTCCGCCGGGGCGGGTGTGCGGGCAACGCCGGGGAACTGCAGCACCGCCAGCGGGTCCGGCCTGGCGACCGAGTCCTCCTCGCCGGCGATCTCCCGGCAGGCGGCGAGGACCTGGGCCAGGCGTGCACGGTCGAGTTCCAGGGGGCGGTCCGTGGTGGTGGCCTGCAGGCGGAGCAGGCAATCCACCTTGCCCCGGGCGAGGGCCTTGCCGAGGCGCTCGCGCAGCGCCGGTTCCAGCGAGCGCAGCTCGTCGGCGAGCTTGAAATGGCAGTCGAGGTAGCGGTGGTTCACGCTGCGCAACTCCACCACCAGCGTACCGAAGGCGGTGCTGGCGCCGGCGCGGGCGAATGCCGTCATGCTGTTGACCAGCGCTCTTTCTACCAGCGCTCTCTCTACCATCGCTGCGCAGCCTCCGGGCTCCGGTAAGACGGGCGTCATGCTAGCACGGCGACGCTCCCGGGCCCGCTCACGTATACTCCCGGCCCGAAGGAAGGTGACAGTCCTATTCACAGAGACAGGGAGGCTCCATGCAGCGACCCAGCGGCCGCCGGCCGGACCAGTTGCGCGACATCAGCATCACCCGCCAGTTTACCCGCCACGCCGAGGGCTCCGTGCTCGTCGCCTTCGGGCACACGCAGGTTATCTGCACCGCCTCTGTGGAAGAGGGCGTGCCGCGCTTCCTCCGCGGGCAGGGGCAGGGCTGGCTCACGGCGGAGTACGGCATGCTGCCGCGCTCCACGGGGACGCGCATGGGCCGGGAGGCGGCGCGCGGCCGGCAGGGCGGCCGCACGCAGGAGATCCAGCGGCTGATCGGCCGGTCACTGCGCGCGGGGCTCGACCTGTCGAAGCTCGGCGAGTACACCATCACCATCGACTGCGACGTCATCCAGGCCGATGGCGGCACGCGCACGGCGGCGATCACCGGTGCCTGCGTGGCGCTGGTCGATGCGTTGAACGGCATGCAGCGCGACAAGCGGCTGCTGGAGGACCCGCTCCTCGGCCTCGTGGCCGCCGTTTCCGTCGGCATCGTGGACGGCGTGCCGGTGCTGGACCTCGACTACGCCGAGGACTCCACGGCGCACACGGACCTGAACGTGGTGATGGGCGAAGGCGGCGGGTTCATCGAGGTGCAGGGCACCGCCGAGGGGGCGCCTTTCGAGCGCGGCGCCCTCGACGCCATGCTCGACCTGGCCAGCGCCGGCATCGGTGAACTGGTGGGGCGGCAGCGGGAGGCCCTCGCCGCGGGCTGACGCGGGCCGAGAGGCGCCGGGGAGCCGCTCAGACCTCGAGGTCGTAGTCCATGATCAGCGGGGCGTGGCTGGAAAAGGCCTGCCCCTTGTAGATGGCGCCGTGCTCGACCTTGAAGCGCAGGCCCTCGGAGATCACCTGCAGGTCCATACGCCACCCGGGGCCGTCGCGGTCGCCGTCGGGCCGCCAGGTGAATTCGTCGCCGTCCGAATTGATCTCGCGGAAGGCGTCGACGTAGCCGTTCGCCAGCAGCTCGTCCATCCACTGGCGTTCCTCGCCCAGGAAGCCGGGCTGGCCGCTCGCGCTCTCCGTGTCAGCCACATCGATGGCATTCGGGGCGATCTGCCAGTTGCCGCAGATGATGAACTGCCGGCGCTTGTTGCGCACTTTCTGCAGGTGGTGCCCGTACAGTTCGAAGAACTGCTGCTTGCGGGCCAGGGCCGCGCCGTCACCGGCGGCTGCCGCAGGTGCCAGCAGGCAGCCGACGCTGACGTCCTGGTAATCGGCCTGGATATAGCGGCCTTCCATATCGAACTCGGCGAAGCCGAGGCCGGTCATGATGGCCTTGGGGAGCTTGCGGCAGTAGATCGCGACGCCGTTGGCCTTGCCGTCCACGTCGTCGAAGAAATAGCCGTTGTAGTCCCGGGGGAAAAACTTGTCGTCCTGAAGATCGTACTCGGAGCAGCGCAGATCCTGGATGCAGATGAAGTCCGCATCCTGTTCGCCCAGCCACTCGTAGAGCCCCTTTTCGGCCGCTTCCCTGAGGCCGTCAGCACTGAAGCTGATGATTCGCATTCCGTACCCCCTTGTCAGGGCGCTATGATACCGAATCGCGTCGTGCCAGAATACTGAGTTGCATCAAGGAATGGGCCCCTGTCCATGGAGGATTTCCAGCGCACTTTCATCGAGCTGGCGCGGCGCCACGATGTGCTGCGCTTCGGTGAGTTCACCCTGAAATCCGGGCGCCGCAGTCCCTATTTCTTCAATGCGGGGGCCTTTGCCACGGGCGCTGCGCTGGCGACCCTCGGCCGCTGCTACGCGCGCCGGATCGTCGATGCCGGCGTCGACTTCGAGGTGCTCCTCGGCCCCGCCTACAAGGGCATTCCCCTGGCGGCGACCACGGCCGTGGCGCTCGCCGACCACCACGATCGCGACGTGCCCTTCGCCTACAACCGCAAGGAAGCCAAGGACCACGGCGAGGGCGGATCGCTGGTAGGCGCCTCCCTCCAGGGGCGGGTGCTGGTCATCGACGACGTGATTACCGCCGGTACGGCCATCGGCGAGGTGGCCAGCATGATCGAAGCCGCCGGGGCCCGGCTCGCCGGCGTCGTCATCGGCCTGGACCGGCGCGAGCGCGGCCAGGGCGAGCGCTCGGCCGTGCAGGAAATCGGCGAGCGGTACGGCGTGCCGGTCCTGTCCATCGTGCACATGGGCCACCTCATCGATTGGCTCCGGGAGCGCGAGGACGCGCCCGACGGCGCCCTCGAGGCGATGCTTGCCTACCGCGAGCAGTACGGCGTGTGACTTGTTCCCCCATGCTGCGACGCCTATATTCCCCGGTAATGAATGCTCGCATCGCGATGCCGGGGCTGTTGCTGTCCCTCCTTTTGGCGGGCCCTGTCGGGGCTCAGCCCATGTATCGCTACATCAACGACGAGGGCGTTGCCGTCGTCGCCTACCAGGTTCCCCCCGAATACGTCGCCAGGGGCTACGAGGTCCTGAATGACAAGGGCGTGACCGTCGACGTGGTACCGCGCACCCTCACGGAGGAAGAGCGGGCCAACATGGACAGCGAGGAGCGCCTTGCCCGGGAAGCCGAGGACGAGCGCAAGCGGCTGCAGGAGTGGGACCGGTCCCTGCTCCTGCGCTACAGCGCCGTGGAGGATATCGAGGCGGCCCGGGACCGGGCGCTCCGCGACCTGCGCATCCGCGTGAGCATCCTGAAGGGCAAGCAGCGCTCCCTGCGCCAGCAGGTGGAGAACTACCAGGCCCAGGCTGCGGACCAGGAGCGCCGGGGCGAGCCGGTCAGCCCGGCGCACCTCGAGGCGATCGAGGACCTGCGCCGGGAGATGGCGCAGGCCGAGCGTTCCCTGGTCGAGCGGGAGCGGGAGATCAGCGAGGTGGTGGCGTCCTACGAACGCGACATCGAGCGCTTCCGCACGCTCCTCGAGGTGGTCGAACTGCGCAAGCGGATAGCCCGGGGCGAAGAGCCGGGTACGGAGCGCGCGGACTAGGGCGTGCGGGACTCCCGCTGCGCCCCTCCCTGCTCCTCCCGCAGCGGGCGCGGAACCTCGCGGAAGAACCCCTCGAAGATGAACGACAGCTGTGTGGTCCAGTCCGCTGTCGGGCTGCGCCGGAAGCCGCTGCGCACGAACTGGGTCATGCGCCCCTCGGCGCTGGCCATGAGCAGGTTCGCCGCCGCCGGCAGCGGCAGCACCGGGCGCAGGCCCTCCTGCACCTCCGCCTCCCTGAGCACCTGGCGCAGCTGGGTCTCGTAGCGCTCGAAGAGCTGCACGACCCGCTGGTGCAGCCGCGGGTTCTCCCCGGCAAGGGCATCGCCGGTCATGATCCGGGAAATACCGGGATTGTGCTCCACGAAACTGAGCAGCAGGCCCAGCATGTGCTCGCAGCGGGCCGTCGCGGCCGGCTGCTCGCGCAGGATCAGAGCGATGCGCTCGAAGAGGCTGTCCTCGATGAACTCGATAAGCCCCTCGAACATCTTCGACTTGCTGGGAAAGTGGCGGTAGAGAGCGGCCTCGGAAACGCCCACGCGCTCGGCCAGCCGCGCCGTGGTGATGCGATCACCGGGGTTGGCCTCGAGCATCTCCGCCAGCGCCTCGAGAATCTGCTGACGACGCTGGGACTTTCGTTGCGGCATGGGCGGGGGCTCTCTTCCGGGGCCACCATCCTAGCCGGGGACCGGTAGCCCTGCAATACGGGCCTCAGGTCCCCCGGCTGGTGATCTTCGTGCCCATGCCCTCATCCGTGAAGATCTCGAGCAGCACCGCGTGCGGCACCCGCCCGTCGACGATATGGGCGCTGGCGACGCCGGCCTTGACCGCCTCCAGGGCGCAGCCGATCTTCGGCAGCATGCCGCCGTGCACGGTGCCGTCGGCGATGAGGGCATCGACCTCGGCGGTGCTGAGCCCGGTAAGCACCGTGCCCTTGCCGTCCATGAGGCCGGCCACGTTGGTGAGCAGCATGAGCTTCTCGGCCTGCATGACCTGGGCGAGCTTCCCGGCCACCAGGTCCGCGTTGATATTGTAGCTCTGGCCGTCGTCGTCACAGCCGATGGGGGCGATCACCGGGATGAAGTTGCTGTCCAGGATGACGTTCAGCATTTCCGTGTCCACCTGGCGCACCTCGCCCACATGGCCCATGTCGATGATCTCCGGGGCCTCGAGTTCCGGGCCCCGCCGCTCGATGGTGAGCCGCCGGGCGCGGATCAGTTGCCCGTCCTTGCCGGTCACGCCGATGGCCTTGCCGCCGCTGCGGTTGATTGAGGCGACGATCTCCTTGTTCACGCGGCCGCCGAGCACCATTTCCACCACGTCCATGGTCTGCGCGTCCGTTACCCGCATGCCGTCGACGAATTCGCTCTTGATGTTCAGGCGCTCGAGGAGCGTTCCGATCTGCGGGCCGCCGCCGTGGACCACCACCGGGTTCATGCCCACGAGCTTCATGAGCACGATGTCGCGGGCGAAGCTCTCGTGCAGCAGCGGGTCGACCATGGCGTTGCCGCCGAACTTCACCACGATCGTCTTGCCCGTGAAGCGCTGGATATAGGGCAGGGCCTCGGTAAGGACCTGGGCGACCTGCAGGGCGGCGTCGGCGGAGAGTGACATGGGGTTCCCGTTATGAATGGGTCAGAAGGGAGGCGCCAGGTCGGGGTGGACCTTCGCCAGCTGCTCGCGGAAGCGCGTCATGACGTCCTGCAGCGCGGCTTCGTCGTCACCCTCGAAGCGTGCCGTCAGCGCCGCCGAGGTATTGGAGGCGCGGAGCAGCCCCCAGCCACGGGGATAGTCGACGCGCACACCGTCCAGGCCATTGATTCGCCCCTCGCCGAAGTCCGCCTGCCGGCGGAACGTCTCCACCAGCTGGAACTTCTGCCGCTCGTCCACCGGGATGATGATCTCCGGCGTGCTCGCGGACCGGGGGAACTGGCCGAGGAGCACATCCAGGGTGCTGTCGCTGCCGCTGACGATCTCTGCCAGCCGTGCGGCCGCGTAGAGGCCGTCGTCGAAACCGAACCAGCGCTCGCCGAACACCATGTGGCCGGAGAGTTCGCCACCGACGAGCGCGCCGGTCTCGGCAACCTTCTCCTTGATGTGGGAGTGGCCCGTCCGCGAGAGCACGCCGCGACCGCCGAGGCTGGTGACCAGCTGGGCGAGGTTGCGGGAGCACTTCACGTCGTAGACCACGTCCGCGCCGGGGTTCCGGGTGATCACGTCCTGGGCGAAGAGCATGAGCAGGTAGTCGGCCGGTACGATCTCGCCGCTGCCCGTGACGGCCGCCACCCGGTCGCCGTCACCGTCGAAGGCGACCCCGAAATCCGCTCCCTCGCGGCGTACCGCCGCCTGCAGGTCCGCGAGATTGGCGGCCACGCTGGTGTCCGGCGGGTGGTTCGGGAAGCTGCCGTCAACGTCGCAGTAGAGCGGCACGACCTCGCAGCCCAGTTCCTCGAGGAGAGTCGGCGCCAGGTGCCCGGTGGCGCCGTTGCCGGCGTCCACCACGATCTTCAGGGGCATGGCGAGCCCGACGTCGCCGACCACCTCGTCGAGGTAGTCGGAGGCGACGTCGCGCTGCAGCTTGTGGCCGCTGCCCTGGCTGAACTCCCCCGCCAGCGCGATCTCCCGCAGCCGCTGGATGGCGCTGCTGGCCATGGGCCTCCGCTTCAGGTACAGCTTGACGCCGTTGTACTCTGGCGGGCTGTGGCTGCCGGTGACGATGACGGCAGAAGTCGCGTCCTGGAGCTGGTGTGCGGCAAAGTAGGCCAGCGGGGTCGGCACGAGGCCGATGTCGATGACGTCCCGGGCCGACTGCAGCAGTGCCCGCTCCAGGCCGGCCTTGATACGGCCGCTGCTCGCGCGCCCGTCGTAGCCGAGTACCAGGGTCTGCTCGCTCTCCAGCCCGGCCAGCGTTCCGATCGCCGCGCCGATGCGGTAGACCGTGTCATCGTCGAGTTCCGTGTCGGCGACGCCGCGGATGTCGTAGGCGCGGAAGATATGCTCCGGAAGCGCCTCGGCGGGTCCCGCGACGACCTCGCGGGCCGGTGCGCTGCCACTGCCGGCGGGCGCGGGTGCCTCCGGCACGCGGTGCACGCCACCCACGCCATCCATGCGTGCCCGGCGCAGGGTCAGCTTGCGCAGGTCGCGGGCGATGGGGGCGAGCTCGGGAATCCTGAGCGTATAGGGGGTACGGTGCTCGGCGGCGGCTTCGGCCCGGGCCACTTCCCGGCGCAGCAGCGCCGGGTAGCGGAAGGCCACCAGGGCGAAGCCCGCGCTGCCGGCCAGGAGCAGGAGGACAATGCCCAGCAGGGGCTGGGAAACCTTGTCCTCGAGGGACTGGACCAGCGCCTCACCCGGGGTGAACACCACGAGCCAGGGCGTGCCGGCCACGGCGGCGCGTGCGGCCCGGTCGCCGGGTTCTGCACCGAGAACCCGTGCTTCCGCGGCGCCGCCGCGGCCCTGCAGTTGCTGCAGCAGCGAGAAGGTGCCCGCCTGGTCGTCGGGGGTCGCCAGGCTGTCGCGGAAGAGGCCCTCGTCGTAGCTCAGCAGGGCGACCAGCCGTTCGCCGCCCGCAGCGAGTTCCCCGCGGCCGGCAAAGGAATAACGCCATCGGTCCCCGGCGCGGTAGGCTTCCGGCAGCGGCTCTTCACCGTTCGAGGCGCGACGGACGAGGTCGATCTCGATGTGGTTTTGCAGGCCCCCCTCGCCCCCGGTGAGGCCGGCGCTGCCGAGGTCGTCGAGGGCGAGGACACGAAGGCCCACGGCATCGGGGAAGGCGGCCAGGGCCTTGCTGGCTGCGCCGGCGAGGCTGTCGGGCGAGGGCCCGGGCAGCAGGGCGGAAAACCCGTCCCCGGAGAGCGTGGCTTGCAGCCGCGCCTGCACGGCAGCGGCCCGGGCGGCTACGGCCTGTGCCCGGCTGGCCGCGTAGCCTGCCGCGACCTCGTCGACCAGGGCTCGCTCGAGGGCGGGCTGGCGCAGGACGAGCAGCCAGGCCAGCAGGAGCACGGCGGGGACCAGCAGCAGCGCGAAGCCCTGGAAGAGAATCCCATAGAGCGCGTTCCCCGCCGCGTCGATACCGTGCACGCGGCGGCTGTCGCTGTGATGCTGTTGTTCTTTCCTTAGCATGGCGGCGAGCCCCCCCGGTGCATCATAAACCGGGGCGGATCACGGGGAAACGACCGGGGCGCCGCGGGTCGCGGCGTAGCGGTCGGCGATCTGCGCGACGATGGCGCGGGCAAGGCTGCCTTTCCCCGCCCGCGGCAGCGCCTGCTCGCCGCCCGCCCAGAGCAGGGTGACGGCGTTGTCGTCGCTATTGAAGCCGATGCCTTCGGCGGAAACGTCATTGGCGACCACGAGGTCGAGGCCCTTGCGCTCGAGCTTGCCGCGGGCGTAGGCGAGGAGGTCGCGGGTCTCCGCGGCGAAGCCGACGGTGAACGGGCGCGGGTCGGCCGCGGCCACGGTGGCGACGATGTCCGGGTTGCGCACCAGGGTGAGGGTCATCCGGTCGTCGTTCTTCTTTATCTTGTCGTCGGCTGCCTGCTCCGGGCGGTAATCGGCGACCGCGGCGCAGGCAATGAAGATGTCGCATTCGGGCAGCAGGGCCAGGGAGGCGTCGAGCATCTCCCGGGCGCTCTCGACGTCCCGGCGCGCCACCCGGGGCGGCGTCGCCAGCGCGGCCGGCCCGCTGACCAGCGTCGTGCGGGCGCCGGCGTCCGCGCAGGCAGCGGCCAGGGCGAAGCCCATCTTGCCGGAGCTGTGGTTGGAGAGGTAGCGCACCGGGTCCAGCGCTTCCCGCGTGGGGCCCGCGGTGACCACCACGCGGAGGCCGGCGAGGGCGCCGTGCTCGAAAAGGCCGGCGGCGCGCTCGGCAATGGCCTGCGGTTCGCTCATGCGCCCGGTGCCCACCTCGCCACAGGCCTGGTCGCCGTCCGCGGGGCCGACGCGATGGATACCCCGCGCCTCGAGGGTGGCGATATTGGCTGCGGTGGCCGCGTCGGCCCACATCTGCTGGTTCATGGCCGGCGCTACGAGCACCGGCGCCGCCGTGGCCAGGGCGACGGTGGTCAGCAGGTCGTCCGCGCGGCCGGCGGCGAGGCGCGCGAGGCAGTCGGCGGTGGCGGGAGCGACAAGGAGTAGATCCGCCCAGCGGGCGAGCTCGATGTGGCCCATGCCGCGCTCGGCCTCCTCGTCGAGGAGGTCCCGGTGCACCGGGTGCGTCGACAGCGCCTGCAGCGTCAGCGGCGTGATGAAGGCCTCGGCGCCGCGGGTCATGATCACCCGTACGTCAGCCCCGCGCGCCTGCAGTTCGCGCACGAGGAAGGCGGACTTGTAGGCGGCGATGCCGCCACAGACACCAAGGACGACATTGCGATTGAAAAGATGTGCCATCGCGGGCCCCGGGCTGGGAAAATCGGGCGTGTGAAGGGCGGGAAGATAGCACAAGGCTCCCATGGCGATCGACGACTGGCCGCGCGGCGAGGGCCCGCGGGAAAAACTGCGGCTGCACGGGCCGGGCGTCCTCTCCGATGCCGAGCTTCTCGCGGTGGTGCTGCGCACCGGCCGGCGGGGCATGAGCGCCCTCGGCCTCGCCTGCGCGCTCCTCGAGCGCGGCGGTGACCTCGCCGGGGTACTGGCGATGGATGCCGCCGCCCTCGAGGCGGAGCCGGGGGTGGGTAGCGCCAAGGTCGCCCAGCTGCAGGCGGCCGTGGAGCTGGCCCGGCGCAGCGTCGAACAGCAGCTGCGCCGGGCCGACGTCATGAGCAGCCCCCGGCATACCCGGCGCTTCCTCCAGCATCACCTCGCAGCGCGGACCCGCGAGGTCTTCAGCTGCCTGTTCCTCGACAGCCAGCACCGGCTGCTGCGCTGCGAGGACCTGTTCCTCGGCACCCTCGACGGCGCCGCCGTCTATCCCCGGGAGGTGGCCGTGCGCGCCCTGCAGCACCGGGCGGCGGCGGTGATCCTCGCCCACAACCACCCCTCCGGGGTTGCCGAACCGAGCCACGCGGACCGGCGCATCACCGAGCGCCTGCAGGCGGGCCTGGGCCTCCTCGATATCCGCGTGCTGGACCACGTGATCGTCGGCCGCGGCGAGGCCTTTTCCTTCGCCGAGCAGGGGCTGCTGTAGACCGGCTGTTTTATTCCTTGCGGACCCCTGGACCTTCTGGTATAAAGTCGCGCTCCGCGCGGCAGGCCCCCCGATTCACGGTGACGTGTGCCCCGCCGCCCCACAGTTGGATTGGCCCCCGGGTCCCCAAGGAGACAACGATGGCACGAGTCTGTCAGGTCACCGGCAAGCGCCCGGTCACCGGTAACAATGTATCGCACGCCAAGAACCGGCGTCGCCGCCGTTTCCTGCCGAACCTGCACCAGCATCGCTTCTGGGTGGATTCGGAGAAGCGCTTCGTCACGCTGCGCGTCTCGAGCAAGGGCATGCGCATCATCGACAAGAAAGGTATCGAGACCGTCCTGGGCGAACTGCGCGCCCGCGGCGAGAAGGTCTGAGCACGGCTGGCTGAAGGAGCACGATCGTGAGAGAAAAGATCCGCATGAATTCCACCGCCGGCACCGGGCATTTCTACACCACGGACAAGAACAAGCGCACCACGCCGGACAAGCTGGAAATGAAGAAATACGACCCCGTCGTTCGCAAGCACGTGATCTACAAGGAAGGCAAGATCAAGTAAGGCGCCTGCGGGCACGCGAGACCCCGGCACCCCGTCGGGGTTTTTTTTGGTTCATCGTGGATTACCGGGGAACGCCGCGCGGATCTTCAGGAAGAAATACGCCTCGTCCCGGTAGCCGTAGGCCATCCGCTTGATGACCTTGATTCGGTTGTTGATCCCCTCCAAAACGCTGGTATGCAA